>CAZUBV010000081.1:0-6581 GCA_964618875.1 uncultured Flavobacteriaceae bacterium | reverse complement strand
GCATTCGTCTTCAAAGTCAAATTATTCCAGCTATTGAACAGATCAAAGAGCCCGCCCTAGCAGCGATCGAGCATTCAACAGGTGTACACGAAATTTCATTTGCTCAGGCGAGCCAGTCTTTCATAAAACTAACTACGGTCGCAGAAGCTTTTAGTTTTTCGTTGCAAAACGATGCGGGTGAAAAGCTGATTTTTACCGTTAATAGAGCCGATGGAGAAATCGTTGCAGACCGAGGCCGATCGGGAAAAGTTGATTTCAGCGAGGCATTTACTTCGGAAGAGCTCATTGCGGATATAAGCTATCTCACTGAAGCCACCCTAAGTCTTGAGTTGTATGTCGATCAATCTTCGGTAGAACTGCTTGTAAATGGTGGTAAAACGTTAATGGCGCTGCAAGTGTTTCCAACAAAAGGTTACGACAAGATTGGCATTGATAACCCTACAGATCAGCTAATTACCACAGAGCTTCAACCGATAAAAAGAATTTGGTAAACGTGTTTGTTTAATCTTTTCTTTATATTTTTAAACAAAATTGAAAAAGAAAAGTTATGGACAACGCTCATTCGGTTAAACGCCGAGAATTTTTAACTAAGGTTTGTCCGACCGTTGCCTTTGCGATGTTCGGACTTTCGTTTTTAGAAGCCTGCTCCTCTGAAGGAACTGGAGATGTTAATGTCATCGGAGGGACTGGTGACTCCGGAGATACGAATACCGGTAATAATTCGAACAATACAAACACTTCTGGCTTTACAGTTAATGGAAGTACAGTAACCGTAGATTTAGCGAATTCAAACTTTTCTGATTTGGCTGCTGCTGGCGGAAATGTGAATATTTTAAATGCAGGGGTACTACTTCTGCGTGTTTCTGAGAGTCAAATTCTTGCATTTGATAATTGCTGCCCTCATAATGGAGTGAAAAATAGTTGGACGTATAATAATGACAATACGTTTACGTGCGCAGCACACGGAAATACATTCAACACTGACGCAGGAGAGGTCGTAACGTGTAATTCGAATAGTACCAATGGTCGTTTAGCCTCGTATTCAACCACTATTTCTGGTACAACTCTTACGATTCAAAAATAATGAGGTATTGGTTTTTTTTCGGGATGCTCTTTTCGACACTTTTTTTAAGTGCGCAAGACGATTTATTCGATGCCATTGAGTCTAGTAAAAAGACGGATACTTCTATCGAATTATTACCGGAGAAAATGCTATTTACCCAGCGAATGCTATGGGGTGAAAAGGGTCTGCTAAGAACCACAGGTATAGCTCCACTAACTAGGGAACAGCGAGTTCGAGAACTCCAATTGCGAAAATCAATGCTCACTGCTCATCAGGTAATCGGCTACGCAACACTTGCCGGCATGGTAGCTCAAGGAATTATTGGAGGGCAACTCTATAATGGAGATTATAGTCTCAGACAAACACATAAAACTTTGGGCAATGTCGTTACCGCTACGTATTTCACCGGGGCTGCGCTGTCGTTATTTACACCTCCTCCGCTTGTTAGTGCACGAATTGAAGGTATTAGTGGAGCTAGGGCGCATAAATGGCTAGCAACCGTGCACCTTTCTGCTATGATTGCCACACAGTATTATAAGAATAGGGATCGAGACCTTCATAAAGCCTCAGCATACACAGCGGTCGGTGCATTCGCCGCCGCCACCTTAGTATTACAATTGAAATAACTAGTATGAAAATTTTTCTGGGGCTTTTGGCCTTTTTAAGTGGTTTAGCGCTGCATGCGCAACAGCGGATGGTTCTGGACAGCGATCGGTCAAGTATCGAATACTTCGCAAAGCATCCGGCTCATAAATGGAGTGGGACGAATAAAGCACCCCAAGGAATAATCGAATTTGTAGATTCTACTCCAAAAAGAATTGCTGTGAAAGCTAATTTATCTGGATTTGATTCAAAAAATGCCAATAGAGATTCAAATTCGCTTCGTGTTTTAAAAGCACTAGATTACCCAGAAGTTCGCTTTTATTCAGAACGTATAAGCTTAAACAATATGGGTAAAGCCGAACTACTAGGATATTTTGAGCTTGCTGGGGTACAAAGTCCCGCATCTGTTGAGCTCGATTACATAAATGAAGATGAATTTTTCAAATTGGAGGGTACCCACAAGGTAGACCTTTCGGCTTTCGAAGTTGATTTACCCCGCTTTTTGTTTAAGGCTATTGATTCAAAAATTGAACTTAAACTATCGTTATTTTTTGTAAAATAGGAGTTGCGAAAATATCTTTTCACCTAAAAATCAGCGGATTAGTTGGTGCGAGAGAAAAGATATACTAATTTTACAATGAATTTATTTTTGTTTATGTCCACTATTGGAAGCCTGCCACTTATCGCGGGAGATTTTTATCTAGAGCATTACCACAAGCTTTGTCAAGAGCTAAATGGACAGCATTTGGCCGAGGTCTACAACCGATTTGCACACAACTATTCATGGGTGACTCCAATCGAAGAAGCCGCAGAAGATTACAATAACTATCAGGCCATAATCATCAGTGATCACCGCAATGTAGTACAATGGGTAGATAGCGGTTTTGCTTCTATGACGGGTTACGACTCACATGAAATTGTTGGTAATCGCCCGACTATTTTACATGGCCCTTGTACGAAAAAAGAAGAGCGTGAAGCGTTTCGTAATGGTTTGGCTAGTAATGATTCCTTCACGACAGCTATCACGAATCACCGTAAAAACGGTGAGGCCTATTTGTGCCAAGTGAAAATTGTACCCCTGTTCAACAAGAACAACGAGCTTACTCACTACATCGCTTTCGAAAGAGAGGTAGCCTAAGGGTAGCTTCTTAATCTAGTTTAAGATTTTCGATAGCCATCGAATGGTTCGCCATAATTTGAGCGTACCTTTCAGTAAAATTTTTAATCTATGAAATCTTTATTTTCAGCCTTTACGGCTTTATTTTTTGCATTTAGTGCTAATGCTCAATCTGTTGATTTAGCAGTAAGCAATCTAAAATGGACTGGTTCAGATGTTACCGGTAAAACCCACTACGGTTCGTTAAGCTTCACTAAAGCAGACCTCGAACTAAAACGAGGCGACCTTGTTGGTGGTACTTTCGAAATCGATATGACTACCCTAAAAGTTGAAGACTTAACTGGAGAGTGGGCAGATAAACTTGCCGGACACCTCAGCTCTGATGATTTCTTTTCCATAGACAAATTTGAAAAGGCGTTCTTACTATTGAATGACGTATCAAAAATGAGAGATGGTTCATTTCATGCCAAGGCTGATCTTACCATTAAAGGAATTACGCATCCTGCAGAAGTTCATTTCACTCCAAACGGAAAAGAAGGCTTTACTGCTTCGATGACCTTTAACCGTGCACTTTACGATGTGAAGTTCAGATCGGGCTCGTTCTTCGAGAACTTAGGTGATAAGCTTATTCTTGATGATATCAAGCTTGAGGCTACCCTTGCCTTTTAGATTTTACTAAATTAGTGCGATGAGTTCAATCGCAGAAATAATTCAGCGCCAGCGCCGGTTTTTTAAGACCGGCGCTGCGCGTTCTATAACCTATCGCAAAGAAGCACTGAGAAGGCTTGATAGCGCTATTACTCGAAGAGAGTCTGAAATTTTAGCTGCCCTTTCGGCCGATTTAAATAAGTCAGATTTCGAGTCTATTGCAACAGAGGTAAGTTATGTGCAGGCCGAAATTGAACATGCATTGCGGCATATTGATCAGTGGTCGCGTTCAGAGCGCAGATCTGTTGGTTTCGCTTCCTTTCCGGCTAAAGCTAAAGTGATTAAAGATCCGTATGGCGTAACCCTTCATATCGCGCCCTGGAACTATCCGTTCCAGCTTAGTTTAACTCCGCTGATTTCGGCTATAGCTGCCGGAAATACAGTTGTGTTAAAACCCAGTGAATACAGTGAACACACTAGCACGCTGCTCTTTGAGCTGGTCGATGAGGTTTTCGAGCGTGGTCATGTTGATGTGGTGCTTGGTGATGCTACAGCGAGTACGGAGCTTTTAACACACTCATGGGATTATATCTTTTTTACGGGTAGTGTAGCGGTAGGTAAGATTATAGCAAGCGCCGCGGCAAAACACCTTACTCCGTGTACCTTAGAATTAGGAGGAAAGTCTCCTTGTATCGTTGACCAGACTGCACCCATAGATCTTACGGCGCGACGAATTGTTTGGGGGAAGCTGCTGAATGTTGGACAAACCTGTATTGCACCAGATTATGTTTTAGTTCACGAATCCGTGTATGAGCAATTATTACGTGCTTTAGTCGCTCAAATCGAAAAAGCCTACGGTCCAAAGGCCGATCAAAGCGAAGATTACGGAAGATTAATCCACGAAAAGCATGCCGAGCGTATGCAGCGATTATTGTCGGGGGTGAAAACATATTACGGAGGTGAGGTAAACGTGAGCGATCGCTATGTTTCGCCTACATTGGTCACCGAAGTAAGCCCCTTGTCTGCAGTGATGCAAGAGGAGATTTTTGGTCCAATACTTCCGGTTTTACCTTATAAAAACCTCGAAGATATTGATGCTCTATTAGAGCATCACCCCAACCCACTGGCTTTTTATGTGTTCACTAAGAACAAAAAATTCGCCGAACAGCTTCTGGAGAGATACCGTTTTGGTCAAGCAGCTGTTAATGATACCATTATGATGATCGCAGAAAATAGTTTGCCCTTTGGTGGTGTTGGAAACAGCGGATATGGAGCTTATCACGGCAAGTTTGGCTTTGATACCTTTAGTCGTGAAAAACCGGTATTGTATCGCTCAACCCTTTTAGATCCGCCGATTCGTTACGCGCCTTACCGCGGAAAGTTATCGTTTTTAAAAGCCTTGCTGCGCATTAATCGCTGGTTTAGTTAGAGAGTATGCCTACAATTGAGAAAGAAAATTATCTAAAAGCGCTTTATCACTTCAGTGAAAAGCGAGAGGGAGTTACCGTAACTGCACTGAGTAAACGCTTCGGGGTGAGTAAATCGACGGTATCCAACATGCTCAAGGATCTCGTTCAATTAGGTCTTGTGAAAACCCAGCCATACAAGCCGATTCATTTGACAGCCTCAGGCGAGGAGCATGCCAGAATGATTGTTGCTAAGCATCGATTAATCGAAACGTTTTTAGTTGAAAAAATGGGATTTGCTCCGAATAGGGTACATGAAATAGCTGAGGAATTAGAGCATATAAAGCATCCAGAATTTTTTAAACGAATGCAAGAGATGGTTTCAGAATTTAGCCATGATCCACATGGAACTCCTATACCGAATCATAATTTTAATGCCGAGCAATGAATCGCAGTGAAAATAGTAAGCGCTTAAAGAGTCGTAAAAAGCCTTGGGATATACTGATTATAGGAGGCGGAGCCTCTGGAATCGGTACAGCAATCGACGCGGCTTCAAGAGGTTATAAAACCTTGCTACTTGAGAAATTTGACTTTGCGAAAGGGACATCGTCTCGTAGCACTAAGCTGGTTCACGGCGGGGTGCGTTATCTTCAAAATGGTGATATTTCGTTAGTTATTGAGGCGCTTAGAGAGCGAGGTATTATGCGTAAAAATGCACCTCATCTCGTACAGGATTTAAGCTTTGTAATTCCTTCATACGACTGGTGGAATAGTCCGTTTTATGGGTTAGGTCTAAAAGTTTACGATATGATGGCCGGAAAATTAGGACTGGGCCCAAGCACCCTGCTTGACCGAGAAGAGACCCTTGAGCTTATTCCGAATGTGAACAAAAAGGGGCTTCGAGGTGGTGTTATCTACCATGATGGCCAATTTGATGATGCTCGAATGGCCATCTCTATGGCGCAAACCGCCGAAAACCATGGAGCAGTCTTATTGAATTATATTTCTGTAGTCGAATTACTGAAAGACTCCGAAGGCCTAATCACTGGAGTTAAAGCAGAAGATCAGCTCACGGGTGACTCCTTTGAGCTAAGTGCTAAAGTAGTCATTAATGCTACCGGGGTGTTTTCTGATTCAATTATACAGCTAGATCAGCCGGGTACGGCCGCTCGTATACGTCCTAGCCAAGGGATACATTTGGTGCTTGAGTCTTCTTTTTTAGACGGAAAGCATGCGATTATGGTTCCGCAAACGACCGATGGTAGAGTTCTTTTTGCGGTACCGTGGAATGGTTATGTAGTGGTGGGAACCACTGATACGCCAATCGATTCGATTGATTTTGAACCGATTGCTCTCGAGCAGGAAATTGATTTTGTACTCGAAAATGCTGCTGCCTATATGAGTCGCAAACCGACAAGGGCCGATGTATTGAGCGTTTTTGCAGGGCTTCGACCCTTAGCGGCTGGAGAAGATGACAAAGAATCGACAAAAGAGGTTTCGCGACACCATAAGGTTTTGGTTAGTACTAGTGGTCTTCTGAGTATTCTTGGCGGAAAGTGGACTACGTATCGAAAAATAGCTGAAGATGCCGTAAACACAGCGATCACTGTTGCAGGGTTGCCCGAGCGTAATTGCTCTACTGAGCTGCTTCCGATCCATGGGTTTGATTATAATGCCGATTGGTCTGATGCCATGCACGTGTATGGAACGGACGCTGACAAGATTAAAGAGCTTCCTTATGGTA
>CAZUBV010000080.1:0-6586 GCA_964618875.1 uncultured Flavobacteriaceae bacterium | reverse complement strand
CATTTTTTCAAAACCCTGAGACAAAAGCTACTCTGGGGTGCCGATAAACGCAATTAATTATGAACAAAACTATTCAAGTATTAGTAGTGATTCTCGTGGGCTTATCTAGCCGAGGACTGCATGCGCAAGATATAACTGCATTAGAATTAGGTGTTGGTATTCACGGTGTGATAGGTATTGGTGACCAGCCGCTAGAATCGTACACACCAAATACCTCAGTGGCTTTGGTTGCGCGGTATAATTTACCCTACCGTCTTGCCATCAGAGGTAGTTTCGCACCAACCTATACCTACGCTCCACAGCGCGCCCCAGAGGGAGATTTAGGGTGGGATGTATACAAGTCAACTCGTGCGGCACTAGGTCTAGAGTACCATTTCAGCGATTTTAATATTTATGACGCCCGTCGACAGTTTACGAGCTATGCAATGATTGGGGGTACCTACCAATTTGGAGATTTCAAGCCACAACGCAGTTGGGGTTTAATCTCAAAAGCACGTTTAGGCGCCATGGGGTCAGTAGGAGTAAAACTCCGTGCATTCCCATTTATGGTGGTTTCAGCCGAACTTGCGGCAGGGTACCTATTCTCAGATGATTATGATCGCGACAGCACTAGTGTTGCAACACGGATAGATTCCTATTACGATCGATCGGGTAATGACTGGTATTTGTTTCCTAATTTGACAATAACCTATACCTTTGGCCCCAAATTTTAGCCGACCCAATAGACATGACTGAAAAGCAAAGCGACCATAAGGGCCTAAGACATCTTGCTATCATTATGGACGGAAACGGACGATGGGCAAAAATGCAAGGCAAACCTAGAGCTTTTGGACACGAAGCTGGATTTAAAGCGGTGCGGACAACGGTTGAGGCTTGTGCTAAACGCGGCATTGAATTTTTAACACTCTACGCTTTTTCTACTGAAAACTGGCTTCGACCCAAGCAAGAAGTCGATATTTTGATGCGTATTCTACTCCGAGCATTGCGCTCTGAACTCAAGACGATGCAAGAGAATAATATCAGGCTTTTAACGGTCGGAAACTTGCAGAAATTACCGGAGGCAATTGCCATAGTATTGCTTGATGTCGTTCATAAAACAGCCCATAATACGGGTATGACACTGACCTTAGCACTCAGCTATGGCGGTCGTGAAGAACTCACTCATGCAGCTCGATCTATTGCAGAAAAAGTTAAAAATGGCTTAATTCCGCTCGATAGTATCGACGAGTCTATGTTAAATGAGCATCTTTACACCGCTCAAATTCCAGAGGTAGACTTGCTGATTCGCACCAGTGGCGAACAGCGAATTAGTAATTTCTTATTGTGGCAGATGGCCTATGCAGAGTTATATTTTACAGACTTGCATTGGCCTGATTTCACCGAAGAACATCTGGATAAAGCTTTACTTGATTATAAACACAGAGAACGAAGATTTGGAAAAACTAGTGAACAGCTTGAAAAAACGACAAAATAATTGGCAGTATCTAGTTTTTGCCCTTTGGGCAGTAAGTGGTTTGCTTCGAGCCCAAGAAGGTGCTCAACCCATAAGTCCTAAACGTACGTATATCGTAGGAGGTATTGAAGTTACGGGTTTGCAAAGTTATAACGAGCAAACCGTGAAGACTTTCGCTGGGTTTAGGGAGGGTCAATTCATAACACTTCCTTCAGAAGAGGTTTCTAGTAGCATAAAGAAACTATGGAATCTAGAGCTCTTCAGCGATGTAGCCCTTTACTATACCGAAGTTAGAAATGATTCGATTTTTTTAGAATTAGCCATTAAAGAACGTCCGACATTGGACGAGGTTACTTTTTACGGTATCAAAAAGAATAAGGTAGATGCCATCATAGAAGATACTGATCTTAAAAAGGGTAAAAAAATTACAGAGAGTCTAATTGCCAATACGGTAAATTATCTCGAGAATAAGTATAAAGAGAAAGGATATTTGAATGCCAAAGCATTCATTGCCACTGCCGCAGATACCTCTGGGGTAAACACCCAAGACCTTATTGTAAACCTTAAAAAAGGAAAAAAGGTTAAAATTGGTGAGATAGACTTTGTCGGTGCTGACAAGCTTAAAACAGCTACCCTAGAAAAGGCACTTAAAAATACAAAGCGAAAGAAATTATACCGCGTCTGGAAAAAATCGAAGTTTATTGGGGACGATTTCAAGGAGGATCTATTGGCACTTCGTGATGCGTACGCGGAAAAAGGGTACCGGGATGCGCGTATACTGAACGATTCTATCTATACGATCGATGATCAAACTATTGGCCTTGTAATAAGGCTCACGGAAGGGAACAAATACTATTTCGGTGACATTGATTTTGTAGGGAATACGGTTTATGATGATAAAACACTTTCGAGTGTTTTAGGCATTGAAAAAGGAGACACTTACAATGGTGTACAGCTTAAAAAGCGCATAGCTGACAATACCAAGCCAGATGCTGAAGACCTGACCAACCTATATCAAAATAATGGATATCTGTTTTCTAGTATTAATCCGGTTGAGGTGTCCGCTCAGCGTGATACGATCGATTTCGAGATTCGAATTATTGAAGGTAAAGAGACGTTTATTAATCACGTAGATGTTTTTGGAAACGACAAGACCAATGACCACGTAATCTATCGTGAGATCCGCACGAAGCCCGGCCAGCAGTACAGTAAAGACAATATTATCCGTACCATACGAGAGCTCGGTCAGCTCGGATTTTTTGATCCAGAGCAAATCTCTCCTGATGTAGTCAACCCAGATCCGAATTCAGGAACTGTTGACTTGCGTTATGATTTGGTAGAATCAGGCTCTAGTCAGATCGAACTTCAAGGTGGTGTTGGTGGTGGTGGATTTATCGGAACCTTAGGGCTTTCGTTTAATAACTTCTCGATGCGCAATATTTTTAATAAAGAAGCGTATACTCCGGTGCCGATGGGGGATGGTCAGACCTTTGCACTACGCCTTCAAGCGAGCCGGACTTTTAGAGTATATAGTTTAAATTTTGCAGAGCCGTGGCTGGGAGGTAAGAAGCCTGTTCGATTTAACATGTCGTTACAGAAAACTCAACAGTACGCCGCCCAATTTAACAACGGTAGATTCGATGTAGATAAATCGCGAGGTTTCGGAATCGTCGGTATTTCTGCAGGACTTTCTAAGCGCGTTCAATGGCCAGATGATTTCTTTGTATTATCACATGCACTGAGTTATCAGAATTATAATTTTGAAAATTATAATAACGGTCTTTTTAACTTTGGAAACGGTTCTTCGAATTCGATTTCCTATAGTTTTGGACTCTCAAGAAGCTCGCAAGGACCTAGTCGTATTTTTCCATTGACGGGTTCAAATTTTGAATTGTCACTTCGATTTACTCCTCCTTTTTCGGCGTTTTCAAACAAAGACTTTGCAGCCTTGCGCTCACGTATTGACCAGGTCACAGAAGAACTGTTAGAAGAGGGTGTTAATGGCGTAAATTCTCAAGAATTAAGTAGAGATCTCGAGGCCCTTGAAGAAGAGCGCTTCAAACTCCTCGAGTTTTACAAGGTTAAATTTAAAGGTGATTGGTATACCCGTATAGTCGATAAACTCGTGCTTCGTACTAACGCAGAATTTGGATTCTTGGGAGCCTACAACAATAACATTGGTATTGTGCCCTTTGAGCGCTTTTATGTCGGTGGTGATGGCTTAGGTAATTTTACGCTCGATGGCCGAGAGAATATTCAGTTGCGCGGATATGAAAATAGCTCAATTACTCCGTATACACTCAATCCAATTACTGGTCGTCAAGAGCAAGATGGGGGAGCGATCTACAACAAATTTTCGTTGGAACTTCGCTATCCGCTCACCTTGAAACCTACTGCCTCAGTATTTACATTAGCGTTTTTAGAAGCGGGTAACGCGTTTAATGGTTTTGACACGTATAATCCTTTTAACATGAAGCGATCTGCTGGTATTGGGGTGCGTATATTTATGCCTGCATTCGGTCTATTAGGAATTGACTTCGGTTACGGTTTCGATAGCGACAATACACCAGGATCTTTTGGGCCAAGCGGATGGCAGACTCACTTTATAATCGGACAGCAGTTCTAATGAAAAAATTTGCAATATTCCTTTTCGTAGCGCTTTTGTGGTCTGGAAATAGACTGTATGCTCAGAGAGCTACTCGAGTAGGGTTTATTGATACTGATTACATTCTCTCTAAGGTTGCCTCGTATGCTGAGCTAAAAGCTGAACTTTCGACTCGTATTGTTTTATGGCGCGACGAAATTCAAAAGCGGCAAACACAAATTGAACTTAAGAAAACTGAACTACTTGCACAGCGCGATTTTTTACCCATATCAGTTATCGAAGAACGTGAACGTGAAATCGCCGAGTTAAATACCGCGCTTTTTCAGTATGAATTAGATCGTTTTGGGCCGGAGGGTGATCTTATAGCTGCTGAAATGACAGTGATTCGTCCGATTCAAGATTTAATTTATGCGGCAGTCCAAGAAATAGCAGAAGCTAAAAACTTCGATATGATTTTTGATAAATCTACCGACCTCGTTATGCTGTATTTTGATGCTCAGTTTGACATCAGTGATCTTGTGATTCGAAAATTAGCAGCTGAGTCAACTATTCGAGTGATTGGCCTAGAATCAGAACCTGTATCTGAAGAGGTAGTTTCTGCTAATGATGAAAAGCGCGAGGCGATTGCTGAGCAAATAGAACAAACCCAGGCGGCAAAGGAAGATGCAAAAAAAGCTGCCCAGACACGAATAGAAAATGAGCGCGAGGAGCGCAGAAAGGCCTATATTAGCAAACGCGATGCGGTGCTTAAAGCACGTGCAGAGCGTGAAAAGCAAATAAACGAAAAACGCAAAGACACAATTAATTGAAAATCAGTTTACTATCCATGAAACAATTTGTACTTATCGCAATGGCATTTTTTGCCGTAACTACTGCAACCCAGGCGCAATCTAAAGTGGCACACATTAATGTGCAGCAACTTTTAACAGATATGCCGGACATGAAGGCCGCTCAAGATGAGCTTAAGAAATTAGAGAATACCTATCGTGCAGATATTGAATCGTCTGTAGCAGAATTACAGAAAAAACTAGTTTCTTATCAAAACGAGGCGGCTAGCAAAACTGCCGAAGAAAATAAGGCAAGAGCTGATGAGTTGCAAAATGCAGAGCGAAACATTGCTAATGCAGAGCAAGCAGCGATGCAGGAGCTTCAGCGCAAACAACAAGAGTTATTCGCTCCAATTTCTGAAAAGGCTAAAAACGCTATAGAAAAGGTGGCTAATGCTCAAGGTTTTGACTATGTAATCGATTCTAGCCCAGGACTTAGTCTTCTTGTAGCTAATGGAACCGATTTGCTTCCTGCTGTAAAGAAAGAATTGGGCTTCTAAAAAGTGATTCCTTTTATAAAAGCACTAACTTTTAACCGTCCTTTTGGACGGTTTTTTTATGCGATTTACGATAGGAGTTTTTGATTCGGGTGTTGGTGGTTTAACCGTACTTAGCGAGCTAGTGAAATCGCTACCGGCAGACTATATCTATGTTGCGGATAGCGCTCACGCTCCCTATGGCACTAAGAGTTTTGATTTTATTTTAGAGCGTAGTCGAACAATTACGCGTTTTCTTATTGCTGAAGGTGCTCAGATCGTGGTAGTTGCTTGTAATACTGCCACTACTCAGGTAATTAGTCAGCTGCGTGCTGAGTTTTCAATTGATTTTGTGGGTATAGAGCCTGCCATTAAACCAGCGGTTCAGCTGTCGAAAACCCATCGTATTGGTGTGATTGCAACTGAGCGTACATTAGAGAGTGAGTTGTTTAGACAGACGCTTCAAAGGTATGGTGGGGGTTCAGCTGTGTTTTTAAGGCCGGGTACTGGGCTTGTTGAAGCTATTGAGTCTGGCGATCTAAATGATTCTTCTCTTCGAAACCTAGTTGCTCAGCATACTCAGTTTTTCATAGATCATAAGGTTGACACCTTGGTTCTTGGTTGTACGCATTATTCCTTTATTACTGAATTATTCGCGGATTTTTTAGGAAAAGGTGTCGCTCTTGTTTCTCCGAATGAAGCAATTGCCCGACGGACAGGGTCGCTGGCTTCTAAGTTACCGGACACTCGAGTGAAAGGAGATTTTTTAAGGCTTAGATGTTTTAGCACACAAGCCGATTTAGCCGCGCTCCAGCGGTTAATTACCGTTCTTGGCTTACCTACTCACGATGTGGTATTTGATACTGACCTTGCCAAGGTCTAGCGACGCTCGTAGTATTCGATGGTAAATGCGTATTGATGTTTTTCATCGACAGGGTGGTGGTGCTCTGATACTTTCTTCCAAATTTGTAGGTCAAGTTCTGGAAAATAGGTATCCGCTTCGATAGTTGCGTGTACTCTGCTTAAGATCACCTTATCTGCTAGGGGTAGTGCCTGGCGATAGATCTCGCCTCCGCCTACAATAAATTGAACTGCTGCTGGATGAGCTTCTAATGCCTCCTCTATGCTTGTACAAACCTTGTAAACATCAAATGGAGGCTCGTAGTTGCTGTTTTTGGTGATCACGATGTGATCTCTATTGGGTAGGGCCTTAGGAAAGCTCTCT
>CAZUBV010000079.1:0-6608 GCA_964618875.1 uncultured Flavobacteriaceae bacterium | reverse complement strand
TGAGCATTGGATAGGTGAATAGACCGGCATTCACATCCTCGAGACGATCTGCTTTGTCTTTAAAGGAATGTGCAAGGGTGAGACGCTGATAGGGAAACAGACAACTAAGGTACCAGGATAGCTCGGTTACCTCAGGAACATCACTTTGACGGTAAAACACGGTTTTTTCTGTGTCTAATCCGAACGAGAGCCAAGTTGCGGCAGTTGAAAAAGTATTTGCTCTGAGGGTAGCCCCATCCTTTATTTGGGTAAGAGAATGGAGGTCTGCTATAAATAGATAGGAATCGTTTTCAGAACTATTGGCTAGAGAAATTGCGGGTAGGATGGCACCAAGAATGTTACCAAGATGTGGAGTTCCTGTACTTTGTACTCCGGTGAGTATACGAGCCATTTGCGAATTTTAGGATACATAGTTACGAAAATTTAAAAAGTTATACTTTCGAATCCGTGTTGAGGTTATTGAAAAATACAGCTTATATACTCTACAAGGTTTGGTTTTATGTGATTACCGCTATTCCTGTATTTGTATGTTCCCCACTACTGCTAATTGGAGTGCTTTCTGAACGCACCTATCCGCTATTGTACTGGTGTGCACGATCGGTTTGGGCACCGTTTATTCTGTTTATGATGGGAACACCAATTTATAGAGTGGCCGGATCATCAGAACTTCCATCAGGCCCCGCGGTGATTATCGCCAATCACACCAGCATGCTCGACATTATGTTGATGCTAAGAATTTGCAAGCATCCGATTGTTTTTGTGGGTAAAGAAGAACTCAAGAATATTTGGTTCTTTGGGTATTTCTATAAGAGGGCTGCGATTCTGGTAAATCGATCAAACAAAGAAAGCAGAAAGCGCGTTTATGATCGGGTCCAAGAGAAACTGAAGTACGGACGATCGATAGCGATCTATCCTGAAGGCGGAGTTCCGGATTCTTCGGTGATTATTGATCGGTTTAAAGACGGGGCCTTTTCTATGGCGCTTACACACCATTTACCTCTAGTACCTATTGTAAATTACGACTGCAAAAAACGATTAAACTGGGACCTTTTTCATGGAGGCCCAGGCATACTCCGTTATAAAATACTGCCCACCATTGAGGCGGGCAGTTATACTCAAGACGAACTTGATGCGTTTCGCGAAACTGTTCGAGAGCAATTTATTGCTGAACTTTCTTGCGAACCTACTATGCGTTGAGTGCTCGAAGCGTTTCGTAGATTTTAGCTTCTATCTGTTCTGCTAGGTCTGGATTATCTAACAACAGCGCTTTTACAGCATCTCTACCCTGACCAAGTTTGGTGTCTTCATAGCTAAACCAAGAACCACTTTTCTTAATGATTTCATAGGCAACACCAAGGTCAATTACCTCACCGATTCGCGAAACTCCTTCGCCGTACATAATATCGAATTCGGCTGTTTTGAATGGTGGTGCCACCTTGTTTTTAACCACCTTTACTTTAGTTTTATTACCGGTGACATTCGAGTCGTTATCTTTAATCTGACTTGAACGACGGATGTCTAATCGTACAGAGGCATAAAATTTAAGCGCGTTACCTCCCGTTGTAGTTTCTGGATTTCCGAACATTACACCAATCTTTTCGCGAAGCTGGTTAATGAAAATAACCGTACAATTGGTTTTTGAAATCGTTGAAGTTAGTTTTCTGAGCGCTTGAGACATAAGACGAGCGTGAAGTCCCATTTTAGAATCACCCATTTCACCCTCTATTTCGCTCTTAGGGGTAAGCGCCGCTACCGAGTCAATAATTACGATATCTATTGCGCCAGAGCGGATAAGGTTGTCGGCAATTTCAAGAGCCTGTTCACCGTGGTCGGGTTGCGAAATAATCAGGTTGTCAATATCTACGCCTAATTTCGCCGCATAAAAACGGTCAAATGCGTGTTCAGCATCAATAAATGCAGCAATTCCGCCTGCCTTTTGAGCCTCTGCTATAGCATGTAAGGTTAGGGTGGTTTTACCAGATGATTCTGGTCCGTAAATTTCTATAACACGTCCTTTTGGATAACCTCCTACGCCGAGGGCAACGTTTAGACCAATTGAGCCCGAAGAAATGACTTCAACTTCTTGAACTACAGAGTCGCCCATTTTCATGACCGCTCCCTTTCCGTAGGTTTTATCGAGTTTATCTAAGGTTAACTGAAGTGCTTTTAGTTTTGCTTCTTGTTCTTTGCTCATATCGAATTATTTTGACTGATTTCAAAAGTAACCCATATCCCTGCATTAGTGTTGCAGTGAATTTAAATTGTTGAAAAAATGTACTTTTGTTGAACTTTTATCGATTCTTTCTAACTTAAAACAAGGTATAGCATGCAACTGTACAATACGTTAAGTGCGAAAGAGCGAGCGGCTCTTATCGAAGAGGCTGGCGTTGACCGGCTTACCATCTCGTTCTATAAATACGCACATTTAAAAAACCCACAACTCGTTCGCAATCATTTATTTATCGCTTGGAATGAGCTCGACGTCTTAGGTCGTATCTATATAGCTAAAGAAGGTATAAACGCCCAACTATCTGTTCCTGCACCCAACTTTGAAGCCTTTAAGGCACACTTAGACAGCATCAGTTTTTTAGAAAACGTCCGCTTAAACATTGCTATTGAGCAAGACAACCTTTCTTTTCTGAAACTGAAAGTAAAAGTCAGAGATAAAATTGTAGCAGATGGTCTTGATGACGGATCGTTTGATGTCACCAACAAAGGAATCCACTTAGATGCGCAGCGCTTCAATGAGCTTATTGAAGACCCAGATACGGTGCTAGTGGATATGAGAAACCACTACGAGAGTGAAATCGGACACTTTAAGAACGCGGTATGTCCGGATGTGGACACCTTTAGAGATTCATTAGACCTTATCGAGGAGCAACTTAAAGATCACAAGGAAAATAAAAAGCTCGTAATGTATTGCACGGGCGGAATTCGTTGTGAAAAGGCTAGTGCGTATTATAAACACAAGGGTTTTAAGCAGGTGTTTCAGCTCGAGGGAGGAATTATCGAGTATACCCGTCAGGTTCGGGCCCAAGGCCTTGAAAATAAGTTTTTAGGAAAGAATTTTGTGTTCGATGAGCGACGAGCCGAAAAGATTTCAGACGATGTGATTGCGGTATGCCACCAGTGCGGCTCACCTTGTGACACGCATATCAACTGCGCAAATTCTGGATGCCACTTACTTTTTATACAGTGCGAGAGTTGTGCTTCTAAAATGAACAACTGCTGTAGCGATGAATGTAAAGACATCGTTGCACTTCCCCAGGAGCAGCAAAAAGAACTGCGGAAAGGAAAAACGGTGAGCAACAAAATTTTTAAAAAGGGACGATCGCCGAAGCTTAAATTTAAGGCCTAGTTGTAGCCGCTTTGGCTTTGTTGTACCTTTGAGATTCATTTTTGAATTATGTCGTGTGCATCTTGTTCAACAGGTAAGGATGGAAAAGTTAAGGGCTGCAAGAATAATGGAACTTGCGGCACAGACGGTTGCAACAAACTCACTGTTTTTGATTGGTTAGAAAATATGGCGTTGCCTGCGGGTCAGCAGCGCTTCGATATTGTTGAAGTTCGTTTTAAAAATAGCCGCAAGGAATTTTTCCGCAATCCAGACAACCTACCCATTCTCATAGGAGATGTAGTGGCAACAGAAGCTGCATCCGGACACGATGTGGGTATTGTTACTCTTACTGGCGAACTCGTAAAAGTTCAAATGAAGCGCAAAGAGGTCGCAGTTGACGACCCAAGCCTACTTAAGATTTACCGAAAGGCATCCCAGAAAGACATCGAGGTTTGGCATCATGCTCGCGAACGAGAAGATGAAATTCAAAAGCGCGCCCGTGAAATCGCTATTGCGCTTAATCTTGAAATGAAAATTTCAGATGTAGAACTTCAAGGAGACGGCTCTAAAGCTACCTTTTACTACACAGCCGAGACCCGTGTAGATTTTCGTCAATTAATCAAAGATCTAGCTCGTGCATTTAGTCTGCGCATTGAAATGCGTCAGGTAGGGTACAGACAAGAGGCTCAACGTCTAGGCGGAATTGGTTCATGCGGCCGTGAACTGTGTTGTTCTACATGGCTTTCAGATTTTCGGACCGTAAGTACAGCAGCGGCTCGTTATCAGCAACTGGCCTTAAATCCGCAAAAGCTCGCCGGCCAATGCGGAAAGCTTAAGTGCTGCTTGAACTTCGAATTAGACACCTACTTAGATGCATTAAAAGGTTTTCCACCAACCGATTGTAAACTACAGACTGAGAAGGGAGTAGCATTCTGCCAAAAGGTAGATATTTTCAAGGGGCTTCTTTGGTTTACCTATAAAAATGACCCAGCCAATTGGCACACCCTTCACAAAGACAAGGTGAACGAGATACTTGAGCTAAATAAAGAGGGCAAAAAGGTTGAGTCCTTAGAAGGGTATCAGATTGAGGCAAAGCTGATCGAAGAGCTTGGACCGGATCCGGAAAAAATTTCGGTAGAAGACAGTTTAACGCGATTCGACCAGCCGAAAAAACGAAACAAAAGGCGCAATAACAACAGACGAAATAATGGACAGCGTCCACAATCGAAAAGCACACCGAATACCTAGGGCTTAATTTCGAATAGTTATGTATCGCAGAATTTCGATCGTATTATGGATTTTGTTGCTTTCCGCGATAGCAGGGGTTTATTACGTATTTCAAAGTGCGGCTACCGGAAAATTTGGCGAGATGCCTACTTTCGAGCAGCTTGAGAATCCTCAAACCAATCTAGCAACTCATGTTTACTCTTCTGACAGTGTTTTGCTTGGAAAATATTATTTGGCTGACAACCGAAGCCCTGTAGATTATACCCAGCTTCCGCAGTCACTAATCGATGCCCTAGTTGCCACCGAAGACGCTCGATTTTTCGAACACTCGGGTATTGATTTTAGAGGGTTCGCTCGTGCGGTAGTGTTTTTGGGACAGCGTGGTGGTGCGTCGACCATATCACAACAGCTTGCGCGTCAGTTGTTTGTTGGCGTTCGTTCTCGAAACTTAAAAGAGGCCCTTCAGCAGAAAATCAAGGAATGGGTTATTGCTGTCCGTCTTGAGCGAAATTATACCAAAGAAGAGATTATCGAGATGTATCTGAACAATTACGACTTCGGATATCTGGCTGATGGTATTGAAAACGCAGCTCGAATTTACTTTGACAAACTACCCGGTGAACTTGAGGTAAAAGAGAGCGCTATGCTCGTTGGGATGCTCCAGAATTCGTCACTATTCAATCCGGTTCGCCGACCTGAACGTGTTCTTAGTCGAAGAAATATTGTTTTAGATCAAATGGAAAAATACGGATACCTGTCGAGCAAGGTCTCTGATTCACTAAAACAAACCCCTCTAGATCTTCGCTTTACACCTGAGAATTCACACAGCGAAGGTACCGCCACCTATTTTAGAATGTATTTACAATCCTGGCTGAAAAATTGGGTGAAAGATCATCCAAAATCAACAGGGGAACCCTATAATATTTACAAAGACGGACTGAGAGTGTACACTACTATCGACAGTCGACTTCAGGTAAATGCAGAATTGGCAATGGAAACCCATTTGCAAAACCTTCAAAAAGCCTTTTTTAGACTTCAAAAACAAGATAGTAATCCGACAGCTCCTTTTCTTGATCTCGAGCTTGAGCAAGTAGAAGCTATCGTTGAGCGAGCGATGCGCAGCAGCGAGCGATGGCGCGTATTGCGCTCAGAAGGAAAGACAGACACCCTTATCAAGGCTAGTTTTTATGTTCCCACCGCGATGAAGGTGTTTGATTGGAATGCCCCCACCAGGCAGCGAGACACAATAATGACCCCGTATGACTCTATTTTGTATTACAAATCGCATTTACGAGGAGCGCTTATGAGTGTCGAGCCGCAAACTGGCCACATTAAGGCCTGGGTAGGAGGAGTAGACTACAAGCATTTTCAGTACGATCATGTGATTCAAGGGGCCCGGCAAGTAGGATCTACGTTTAAGCCTTTTGTTTATGCTGCGGCTATTGATCAGCTCAGAATGTCTCCTTGTGATCGACTTCCGGACGTACCGTATTGTGTTGGTGCACAGCGTCACGGAAACCTAGAGGCTTGGTGTCCAAAAAATTCGGGTGGAAAGTATTCGGGAGAAAATATCACCCTAAAGTATGCCTTAGCAAATAGTATCAATACCGTTACCGCCCAGCTCATAGATAAAGTGGGTCCGTCGTCGGTGGTCTCTGTAGTTGAGCGGCTAGGGATTCAAAGTCAGATTCCGGCAGTTCCGTCTATTGCATTGGGTACGCCAGATATCAAGGTGTTTGATCTGGTATCGGCCTACAGCACTTTTGCGAATCAAGGCGTATATATCGCCCCAAGTTTCATTACGCGTATTGAAGACCAATCTGGAAACGTGATCTATCAGCCTATTTCCGAAACCAAAGACGTGTTTAATAAAGACATCGCCTATACTATGATAAGTCTTCTCAAAGGAGTGACTGAATCGGGATCTGGTGTACGACTTCGTCACAACTGGATGGTCGACAATCCCGTTTACAACGAGGTAGTAACAGGTTATCCATACGAATTTAAAAATCCAATTGCTGGTAAAACAGGAACCACACAGAAT
>CAZUBV010000078.1:0-6621 GCA_964618875.1 uncultured Flavobacteriaceae bacterium | reverse complement strand
CCATGCACCCAAACCTTATCTCCACTCATCCAAGTTGGGTATGCGAAAAATAAAAAGGCGCGGATGGTTAGAGCCGGGTTAAGAATATTCATTCCAGTCCCACCAAAAACTTCTTTACCAATGACGACACCAAAAGCAACGGCTATAGCTAGCATCCATAACGGAGTGTCTACTGGAACAATAAGCGGAACAAGAATACCTGTAACTAGGTACCCCTCTTCTACCTCATGTCCTTTAATCACTGCAAAAACAAATTCGATGGCTAAACCCACTCCGTAAGAAACAATAAGCAAAGGAAGTACGGTCCAAGCTCCGATAACAAAATTTCTCCAAGTAATAAAGTGCTCTAATACAGAGAAGTTTTCAGGAAACCCTTCGATGGCGCTGTAGTGCTGATAACCTGCATTGAAAATTCCAAAAATAAGAACGGGAATCAGTGCCTGAATAACTGTATTCATCGTTCTTTTAAGGTCATCGGCAGCCTTAACGTGCGTACCTGAGTGCGTCACTTCATTAGGAGTATACAAAAAGGTGTGAATTGCATTAAACGCAGGGGCCCATTTATTACCCTTAAAGCGCTCTTTGATTTCGTGTAATTTCTGTTTCATAGCACTAAATTATCCGAGTTCTTGTTGCATTAAATCTAACCCCTTGCGAATAATTTCTTGGTGGGGTTGTTTTGAGATACATATAAATTCTGTTAGAGAAAAATCCTCAGGGGCAACTTCATACAGGCCCAAATTCTCCATATCGTCAAGATCTTTTACCATACAAGCCTTTAAGAGTTGCATCGGGAAAATATCGAGCGGAAAAACCTCTTCGTATGAACCGGTAATAACAAAAGCGCGATGTTCACCATTCGTATTGGTGTTCAAGTCATACTTTTTATTCGGATTCAACCAAGAAAAGGTAAGCGCTCGTGTAGGAGAAACTTTATTAAATACAGGCTTGTTCCATCCGAAGAACTCGTAATCATTTCCTTCTGGGATTACTGTCACTAGGGTATTGTAGAAGCCAATGGCTCCTTCGGTAGTAGTTTTCTTACCTGTAAGAACATCGCCATTGATAACACGAAGGTCTCCTTGTTTAACTCCTATGGTGTTGAGAATTGGAGCAAGCTCTGCTCCTATTTTTGACTTAATATATTTCGGTTCACAAACCGAAGAGCCTGCAATCGCCATGGTTCTAGACGCATTATACTTACCAGAAAGTAGCAACTCACCAATAATTACAAGGTCTTGGGCAGCAACCGTCCAAACTAGCTCCCCTTTAGAAACAGGATCGATAGCAGCTATTTGAGTTCCAACTAAACCTGCTGGATGAGGTCCACTGATCGTATGTAACTCAATATGGTCTAATGTTCCAAAGACAGAGTTTGACTTTGATTCAACACAAACGTGAATTTTTCCTGGAGTAAGTTTTTTAAGAGCCGTTAATGCTGCCTGAATCTTTTCTTCCTGCCCTCGAAGCACAAAATCAAGATCTGGATTTAAAGGACCTGTGTTTAAACCAGAAATAAAAATCGCTTTCGGAATTCCTGAAGGATTAGCAATCACATCATAAGGTCGCTGTTTAATGAACGGCCAAACGCCGCCATTAAGTAAAAAAGATCGCACAGATTCTGCTGAAGCTGTATTAAGCGCGATTGGATTTCGCTCAACGAATTGCTGCTGCTTGTCGGCTAGAATTCTTACCGATAACACACGACGACGTTCTCCTCTATTGATTTCGACAACCTCTCCGCTAACCGGAGAAACAACCTGAATCTCAGGAGAAGATTTATCAAAAAATAACAGCTCACCAACCTGAACAGTCGATCCTTCTTTAACAGAAAGTTTAGGTGTTAGTCCATGAAAATCAGATGGATAGATAGTGTACGTGGTAGATACCACGTCTTTTTGGAAAGTTTGCTCTGCTGCACCGGCAAGGTTTAGCGAAAGCCCTTTCTTGATTTTAATGTCTTGAGACATGTCGTAAGGCCATTAATATTTGCATGCAAAAATACAGCTAATTAAGTACTAGGAGCAAGCACCTTCAAAGAAAAACTTTGAATTAAAGTACCTTTGTGAACAAACATTCTGAATAACCCTAAAATCAATTCTATGAGCAATGCAATTTTCAAGGTTCCAACTCCTATTAACGAACCCGTACTAAGTTATGCGCCTGGAACAAAAGAACGGGAAGAGGTACTTCAATCGTATAAAGAGCAGTATAATAGTCTAGCGGATGTTCCTATGTATATAGGATCTGATGAGGTCCGGACCAGTCAGAAAAAAGCCATTCACCCTCCGCATGATATTCAACACCAAATCGGAAGTTATTACTACGCCGAGCCTTCGCATGTTTCTGATGCGATTGCTGCTGCGCTTGAAGCGAAGAAGAATTGGGCAACATTACCATGGGAACAACGCGCAGCTATTTTCCTAAAAGCTGCAGATCTCGTTTCAGGACCTTACAGGGCGAGAATTAATGCCTCGACAATGCTCGCTCAATCAAAAACGGTACATCAAGCAGAAATTGATGCGGCTTGCGAATTTGCAGACTTTCTGCGATTCAATGTGCATTTCATGACTGAGATCTACCAAGAACAACCTCAATCGAGTGAAGGCGTATGGAATCGTATCGAATACCGTCCACTAGAGGGGTTTATTTATGCCATTAGTCCATTCAACTTTACCGCTATTGCCGGAAACTTACCCGCAGCTCCAGCAATGATGGGCAACACGGTAGTTTGGAAGCCTAGTGACGCCCAAGTGTATTCCGCTCGAGTAATCGTTGAAATTTTCAAAGAGGCAGGGTTGCCTAATGGAGTAATTAACATGATTACTGGAGATCCGGTAATGGTAACTGATATTGTACTTAAATCTGCTGATTTTGCAGGTCTACACTTTACAGGATCTACTTTCGTATTTAAATCCCTATGGAAACAGATTGGGGCTGAAATCGACACCTATAAAACCTATCCGCGAATTGTTGGTGAGACAGGAGGTAAAGACTTTATTGTTGCTCACCCTTCTGCTGACGCAAAACAGGTGGCTACGGCAATTGTACGTGGAGCATTCGAATTTCAAGGGCAAAAATGTAGCGCAGCCTCACGTGTATACTTACCCGAATCAAAGGCGACCGAGGTTTTAGATTATGTAAAAGAAGCTTTAAATCGCATTGGCAAACCTGGATCTCCAGAAGATTTGAGCCGCTTTGTAACAGCGGTAATTCATGAAGGTTCATTTGATAAACTTGCAGCCGTAATTGAACGTGCCAAGAAAGATAGTAACGCTCGTATAGTCGCTGGTGGAGGGTATGACAAAACGGAAGGATACTTTATTGAACCTACTGTCATTGTAACTGAAGATCCTAATTACTACACTATGGAGACCGAATTATTTGGACCTATAGTAACAGTCTACATATATAAAGATGAAGATTGGGAGTCTACTCTAGCACTCGTAAATTCAACCTCTGAGTACGCACTAACTGGAGCCGTATTTTCAGAAGACAGATACGAACTAAACAAGGCTATCGAAGCATTAAAGGATGCTGCTGGAAATTTTTACATCAATGATAAACCAACCGGAGCAGTCGTCGGACAACAGCCCTTCGGTGGTGCAAGAGCATCAGGAACCAACGACAAGGCAGGATCCGTTTTCAACCTCACTCGTTGGACTTCTCCAAGACTAATCAAAGAGACATTCCTCACCCCTAGTGACTATAAATACCCATTTTTAGGATAAGGGAAGGTATACCAGTTTCTTGGTTTCAAAAAAAGGTAGCGGTATGCGGTCATACAGATCGTATATCGTTATTTTATTTTTGTAGGGAGCTAATTCTTCTAAAAGATCTCCACCTTTCAAATAAAGAATACCATTTTTTCGCTCATGAATACTCACTGGCTTTAGTTTATCCTGGACCCAGTGAACAAATGTCGGCATCGCGGCAACTGCTCGACTAACTACAAAATCAAATTGCTCCGGAACATGTTCAATTCGGTCGTTAATTGCTTTCACATTTGAAAGCCCTAGACCTGCTACCACCTCCTCTACAACTTTAATTTTTTTCCCAATTGAATCAACCAGACAAAAAGATACTTCTGGGAACAAAATAGCGAGGGGTATACCAGGAAATCCGCCACCCGTTCCGACATCGACCACCGATGTGCCCGGTAAAAAATTCTGATAAAGCGCAATGCTCATCGAATGAAGAACATGACGCAGATATAACTCCTCGATGTCTTTTCGTGAAACTACATTGATTTTCAGATTCCAATCTTGGTATAATTCATCCAATAAATCGAATTTACCAATCTGATCATCAGTTAAATGCGGAAAATATTCAAGGAGAGCGGATGCTTTCATAAGGTGAATTAAGAACGCAAAATTATCATTAACATTGCAGTCTCAAAACCGTATGCTGTAAAAGTTATGAATTCAATCCCTTCACAACGTATTCAAGAAATGGAAATCTCAGCCACCTTAGCTATGGCGGCAAAGGCGCGAGAGTTGAAAACCCAAGGAAAAGATATTATCGGGCTTAGTCTAGGAGAGCCTGACTTTACTATTCCTGAATTCATAAAAGAATCGGCCAAAAAGGCAATTGACGACAACTACAGCAGTTACTCTCCGGTTGATGGCTATGCCGACCTCAAAGCGGCTATCGCACTGAAATTTAAGCGCGATAACGGTATCACTTACGGTGTAGATCAGATCGTGGTGTCGACAGGGGCAAAGCAGTCTCTTTACAATATTGCTATGGCGGTTATAAATCCTGGAGATGAGGTCATTCTTCCAGCTCCTTATTGGGTATCTTACCGAGATATCGTTAAGCTTGCCGGAGGGGTACCCGTAGAGGTTTCAACTAGCATTGATGCAGATTTTAAAATGACTGCAGATCAATTGCGCGCGGCAATCACCGAAAAAACCCGCATGCTTTGGTTCAGCTCTCCTTGTAACCCAAGTGGATCGTTCTATCACCGCTCTGAATTAGAAGCATTAGCAGCTGTACTAGAAGAATTTCCAGATATCATTGTGGTATCTGACGAGATCTATGAACACATCAACTTTAGTTCAGCATCCCATTGCTCGATCGCGTCTATTCCCTCATTATACGATCGGACCGTTACGGTAAATGGGGTATCAAAGGCATTTGCTATGACCGGTTGGAGAATCGGATATATAGGTGCTCCTACCTGGATTGCTAAGGCGTGTAACAAACTTCAAGGACAGGTAACTAGTGGCGCAAATGCCATTGCCCAACGTGCAGTGATTACGGCGCTTGAAGCCCCTGTTTCATCAATCGACTATATGATCGACGCCTTCAAAAAGCGAAGAGATCTTGTTCTTGACTTGCTAGGCAAAATCGAAGGATTCAAGTTAAATGTTCCGGAAGGCGCCTTTTACGTATTTCCAGATATCTCTTACTTTTTTGGAAAAACGCTAAAAGGAAAACAAATAAATAACGCCTCAGATTTTTCGCTTTTCTTGCTAGAAGAGGCTCAGGTAGCCACGGTAACCGGAGAGGCTTTCGGGGATGAAAACTGTATTCGTATCTCCTACGCGGCATCAGAAGAAATGTTAATCGAAGCAATTAGTCGAATCTCAGAAGCACTTTCTTAAACGGTGTAATTGTATCTTTGTAGCTCATGAGCGCAAAGAATCACAACACGATCGTTCCGTATTCGGATCTAAAGGAGTCTAAAAAGACTCAAGTATCAACCATGTTTGATACGATATCAGCCGAATACGATAAGCTCAATCGGCTCATCACTTTTGGGATAGACAAGTCATGGAGAAAGAAGCTTGTTAAAACGATCGTTAAGCTTCAGCCCAAAAAGGTATTGGATGTTGCCACCGGAACTGGAGATTTAGCCATTGCCATCGCAACTAAATGTAACGCTCATATAATTGGCTTAGACATTTCCGCCGGAATGCTCGAGGTCGGTAAGCAAAAAATCCTAGATCGAACGCTCCAAACACAAATCGAAATGGTGATTGGTGATAGCGAACATATCGGATACCCAGACAATCACTTCGATGCCGTTACTGTAGCTTTCGGGGTACGAAATTTCGAAAATCTAGAGGCAGGATTAAGTGAAATTGTTAGGGTATTAAAACCTGGGGGCACACTAGCTGTTCTAGAAACGTCAATGCCTACAAATCCAATACTAAAATTCATCTATCAGATTCACGGTAGAATCGTACTCCCTTTATTCGGCAAGTTGTTTTCAAGAGATCAGCGTGCTTATCGTTACTTAGCCGATTCGGCCGAAGCTTTCCCGTACAATGAGAAATTGGTAACTATTTTACTGCATTCTGGGTTTAGCAAGGCTATCTACCATCCCCAAACTTTTGGAGCTGCTTGTATTTATTATGCTGAAAAATAATAGAACACTACTTCTTTATGGCGCACTACTTTTAATGAGTATAAACGTTAACGGTCAAGAACGTTATCCTATGCTCATAAACTTAAAGGGAGTAGATGAGCAACCATGGACATTTGGGTTGATTTTTGGAACGAGCACCTACAGCCTTAGCTACAAAAACCAATCTACCATCGCTCCTAAAATACACGAGTCGGTTGGAAAGAATGTAAGACTTCTGGCAGAGTCTAGAATAGCCAAAAATATAC
>CAZUBV010000077.1:0-6640 GCA_964618875.1 uncultured Flavobacteriaceae bacterium | reverse complement strand
TCGTAGGTTTTGAGTCCTATGGACAGGCGACCTATGAAGCAGCGTATAATGGAGGCATGGGGAGTAACGGACTTACCTCTGCTCGTCATGATGTGTTTTCGAAAACGATAGCAGAAAAGTATCCGGAAACCTTTGATCCGGCAGTTCCAACCGAATTAGTGTACAGTGGTAGTGTAGGGCTTACAGATGCGGTTAAGGGAAGCCCAATCGATGCTGGGAAATTGGTGCTTTCGCCTACTCGTACCTATGCACCCGTAGTAAAAAGAATGCTGGAAGAGATCGATCGATCCGAAATTCACGGACTCGTACATTGTAGTGGGGGGGCTCAAACCAAAGTGCTTCATTTTGTAAATAACGTGCACATTATTAAAGATCAACTTTTTGAGGTTCCACCGCTATTTGAACTGATCCAGAGGGAATCCAATACCGATTGGAAAGAAATGTATCAAGTCTTTAACTGTGGGCACCGATTAGAGGCCTACACTAATAGCGAAGCGGCACAAAAGATGATTGAGATTGCTGCAACTTTTAATATCCGAGCAAAGATTATCGGAAGGGTAGAGAATGCGCCGAAGAAGAAGCTTACGATACACAGCGACAAAGGCATCTTTACCTACGAGTAAACTTCTCCGAAATCCTTTTAAATCCCCTATATTTGGGGCTTGCAATGCGCACAAATGATTGATAAACTCAATATTATAAAACAACGTTATGATGAGGTCTCTGATCTGATCATACAACCTGATATTATCGCTGATCAGAAGCGATATGTTGAACTAAATAAGGAATATAATAACCTAAAGCCTATTGTTGAAAAGCGTGAGGAGTATATTACTCTAAAAGCTAATCTTAGTGAGGCAGAAGATATTATTTCTGCAGCCGAAGATCCAGAAATGGTCGAAATGGCTAAGATGCAGTATGACGAGGCAAAGTCTGCCCTTCCTACCATCGAGGAAGAAATCAAATTTATGCTCATTCCAAAAGATCCGGAAGATGCTAAGGATGTTGTGATGGAAATTCGTGCGGGAACGGGAGGCGATGAGGCGAGCATTTTTGCCGGAGACCTTTTTAGGATGTATACCAAATACTGCGAAAGCAAGGGTTGGAAGACTAACGTAATCGACCTAAACGAAGGTACTGCAGGAGGTTTTAAGGAAATTCATTTTGAAATTACAGGAAATAATGTCTATGGTACTTTAAAATTCGAGGCTGGGGTGCACCGGGTACAGCGGGTTCCGCAAACCGAAACCCAAGGTCGGGTCCATACGAGTGCTGCTACCGTTATGGTTATTCCCGAAGCCGAAGATTTTGATGTTGAAATTGAAGCCAAGGACGTTCGTATTGACTTTTTCTGTTCTTCGGGTCCTGGTGGACAGTCAGTAAATACTACCTATTCAGCAGTTCGCCTTACTCACTTACCAACCGGACTTGTAGCCCAATGTCAAGATCAAAAATCACAGCATAAAAACAAGGAGAAAGCGTTCAAAGTACTGCGTTCTCGTTTGTATGATATGGAACTTGCCAAGCGTCAAGAAGAAGATGCGGCTAAGCGAAATTCGCAAGTGAGTTCTGGAGACCGTTCTGCCAAAATACGCACCTATAACTATCCGCAAGGGCGCGTAACCGATCACAGAATTGGGCTTACACTGTATGACCTTCAAAACATTGTTAACGGAGATATTCAGCGGATTATTGATGAATTACAGCTAGTTGACAATACCGAAAAGTTAAAGGCAGCTTCTGAAACGTTTTAGATCATGACTCTTAGCCAGCTTGAGTACCAAATAAGGAGTAAAGAATCCTTTCTATGTGTAGGTTTAGATACGGATTTGGAAAAAATTCCGAGTCATTTGAAAACTGCCGATGATCCGATTTTTGAATTTAATAAGGCGATCATCGATGCAACAGCACCGTATTGTGTAGCGTTTAAACCAAATATGGCCTTTTATGAGGCGTATGGGACAGAGGGTTGGATCTCACTTGAACGTACCATTGGGTATCTCAATGCTCATTACCCAGACCATTTTACCATTGCGGATGCCAAGCGAGGCGACATTGGTAATACCGCCGAGCGATATGCACAGGCCTTTTATGAAGAGTTAGGGTTCGATTCCATCACCATCTCACCCTATATGGGAAGTGATGCGATTATACCATTTTTAAACCACGAAGAAAAATATCCTATTGTTCTTGCGCTTACTTCAAATGAAGGGGCCTTTGATTTTCAATACCTTGAAGATTCTGGATTGGCACTGTATAAGAAAGTGGTGAGCAGCACGCAGCAGTACGTACACGCAGAAAAGTTGATGTACGTGGTTGGAGCCACAAAAGCGGACCGAATTGCTGAAATTCGTTCTCTTGCGCCGAATGCCTTTTTCTTGGTGCCTGGTGTTGGTGCCCAAGGAGGTGATTTAGCTAGCGTTTATGAGCATGGTGCAAATGCGAATGTCGGACTACTAGTAAATTCCTCTAGGGGAATTATTTACGCAAGTAATGGTGCTGATTTTGCCCAGGCAGCGGCAAAAGCTGCTTGTGAACTGCAAATTCAAATGAAAAGTTTGCTACTTTCATAACATGCTACACTTCACCACCTATACAGAGGCAGCTAGTGACCAATGGGTCACCTTTGTGCATGGTGCCGGCGGAAGTTCTACGATTTGGTTCCGTCAAATACGTGATTTTAAAAAGCATTTTAATGTACTCTTGTTAGATCTTAGAGGCCATGGGAACTCTAAGCCCAATCTGGTTCAGGCCTTTCAGCAGCGGTATACCTTCGATTCGATCACCGATGATATTATTGAGGTTATCGATCATCTTAAGATTCCAAAATCGCATTTCATTGGTATTTCTTTAGGTACAATACTTATCCGAAATATTGCAGACCGGTATCCTGAGCGAATTTCTTCTATGATTTTGGGTGGTGCCATTGTGAAGCTCGATTTCAGGTCACAACTGCTGATTAAACTCGGAAATGCGTTTAAATCGGTTGTTCCTTATCTGTGGTTATATCAATTTTTCGCGTTTATAATCATGCCAAACCAGAACCATAAAGAATCTAGAATTCTATTCGTTCGTGAAGCTAAAAAGCTGTATCAAAAGGAGTTTTTGCGCTGGTTCAAGTTGACTGCAGAACTAAATCCATTATTACGGTTTTATCGCGAAAGTAAGGCTGTTATTCCGACCCTTTATCTGATGGGGGAAGAGGACTATCTTTTTTTACCTCCAATTCGGAAACTCGTAAGTAGAAACCCGCTTACCGATTTAATCGTCGTTGCCGACTGTGGGCATGTAGTCAATGTTGAGAAGCCATTACTTTTTAATCAAAAAGCATTGGAATTTCTGAAAACTCGAACGGATTAGTTCAAGTATACTTTCCAGCGGTTGTAGTTGTTCGAAAGAAATTTTCGGTATCCTTTTAACTCGTCAATTAGCGTACGTGTATAATCGGAATGAAGTGTAGCATCGTATTCGAGACCTTTTAAATAGCTCTGTAAGTTTTTTACAAGAATGAGTGCAAAATGAACAATACGGTATTGACCTTGAACGCTCGTTTTTTCATAAAGAGCACTGTGAATACTTGATTTCAGCAAAATACTGTCTTCTATCAAGCAATGAGATAACTCTATACTAAACGCCTTAGTGGTAGTATCCATATGAGAAACTCGACTTACCTTTTCGGTGAGTTCGCACAGGTTTAGGGTTTTTCGATATAGAGCTTGTGAGGCAATCATAACCGCTAAATTACGTGAGAATTACAGGGTGTTTATAGGCTTTATAAGGCATTATAATTTATTTGATAAATTAAATAAGGTATTTTTGTTAAAATTCATTACAAAATAAGGTATGGATCGCTTAGATAAGATTGATTGGAACATCATACAATTACTCCAAAAAGACGCTAAGATGACGCAGTCTGCACTAGCTAAGGCTGTTGGATTGAGCGCTCCGTCGGTCGCTGATCGGGTAAAGCGGTTAGAGGATAGAGGGGTAATTAAAGGATACTTACTCTCGGTGTCCCCTTCTGAGCTTGGCTATCAACTTCATGCTATTATTCACCTAAGAGCATTTGTGGGTATGCTTAAACCTTTTTTAGAAAAGGTAAAGGGACTTAAAGAGGTAAGGAATTGTTATCGGGTAACCGGAAATGAAAATATTATAATGGAAGTAGTTCTTCGCGATCAAAAGCATCTTGAAAAGCTAATTGATTTATTAATTTCGTATGGCGAGACCCGAACGCACATCGTATTGTCACAAGTAATTCAAAATGCTCCAGTTGAACGTCCGCTTATATAAGTTAGTTGCGATTAGTTTATTAGGATTAGTTTCTAGTTGTCAAAATAAGCGCTATCATTCAGAGCAAAGCCTTGTTAAGTTAGATACGGTGCCTGAGGTCTTACATTCGGTGTATAGATGGCAAGAAGAGAAGAACGCATATTTCTTAGATCCTGAAAAGAGTCCGTTGCGTCCTAAAGAGAAAAAGGTATTTAAAAGACTTTCTTTTTTCACACCGGATACCGCATACCAGGTACGAGCGGCTTTTTCTGCCAATAGATCACCTGACACACTATACCTTAAAACAAATACTGGAGATAAAAGTGCCGAAGTAGTTTATGGCAATCTCTATTTTAACCTTAAAGGCGAGTCGTTTGAACTTCCGGTGTATCGTGCCGTTGATGCAAGCGATGATTATTTATTTCTTCCATTTTCAGACCAGACTAACGGAGTCTCAAGCTATGGAGGAGGTAGATATATCGATTTAACCTATCCGCTTGCTGATACGATTACACTCGATTTTAATAAAGCATACAATCCCTATTGCGCATACAATCCTAAATATTCTTGTCCGCTGGTTCCTCCGCAAAACTTCTTAGATACTGAAATTTTCGCTGGTGAACGAGCATTTGAGTTATTCCAAAAATAAAGGAGAGACTTTTTGGGCCTCTCCTTTTTAGTAATGAACGTGTTTTTCTGATTAGAAACTATAGATAGCTGCTAATACAAATGAAGATAGGTTGTCTGTAGAACCGCTGTCACTTGCATAAAATGCGTCAGAACCTTTATCTAATCTAAATTCAGGTTTTAAAGTAAAGTTGCCACTGCTGTAGCTTCCAGTTAGGGTTACTGAGGTGTTGTCTAGGTCACCATCTCCTAGAATTCCTGCTCCATTGTCTTTAAAAAGTTCTCCACGAAGACCTAAAGCAAAACTGTCGCTAAGGGTTAATTGAGGATACAATGCAACGCCGGAGAATTCAGCACCATCCGCAAGAGACGCCTTAGAGGCATTTATTCCAAGATAAAAGCTGCTGGATAAATCAAAACCTCCAGTATAGTCGATTTGTGTGTAATCGGTACCTGCGAGAAGGTTTAGGTATTGTCCGTATAGGCCTAGTTGGGCTCCAAACATATACTTGTCAAATGCCAGCCCAGTATCAACACTGTCGAAGTTTCCTTCTGTGTAGTCCGTTTGGTTCATCACCCCGAGCATTAACGAAACGTCATCGCTTAGACTAAAGTCAACCTTAAGTCCGGTATGAGAGAAAGGACCGTATGAAAACAAATACGAGGTGGAATAATTAAAGTTCGCAGCCGGTGAAATTACTTCGTATCCTAAAAAAGTGTTGAAATTACCTAGTGTTACCGTTACACTCTCGCTTAAGTTGTAATAGGCGTAGAGCTGATTGACAATGTTTGCTGATCCTAGTGAATTGAAAACAGCCTCAGTACCTCTAGGACCGAACACTAGGTCAGCTACAAATCCGTGTTTTTCACCCTCGTAGGATAAAATAACATTCGCCATACCCAGCGAGAACCCAGGCAGATTAGCAAACGAAGTTCCAGGTGCATACTCACTACTTCTGAAGTAGGTGTCAATTGAGCCACTGACCGCAAAGGTTGGCTCTGATTCTTGAGCAAACGATAGTGAACAAATAGTTAGGGTCAGTAGGCCTGCAAATTTTTTCATTGTTTTCATGTGATTGGAGTTTTGAGAGTTGATTAGTAAAAAAAATATGGGCGCTCATTTGAGCGCCCAATTGTTTTAATGTTGGTTAAGTCCGAAATCTGGATACGCGTCCATTCCGTGTTCGTGAATGTCAAGTCCTTCGATTTCTTCTTCTTTGCTTACGCGAATTCCTGCGGTTTTCTTGATGGCAAATAGGATTACAAATGCGGATAGGCTGCAGAAGATAGCCACGGCACCTACACCAGCTAATTGAACTAAGAATTGATCTAGAGAAGCTTTGGCACCAAACAGACCCACTGCTAGAGTTCCCCAAATACCAGTTATAAGGTGAACGGCAATTGCCCCAACCGGATCATCAAGTTTTAGTTTGTCTAATAGGCTAACTGCAAGTACAATAAGTATTCCACCGATAATACCAATTACAACAGCCTCGTTCGGAGACATTTGGTCAGCTCCTGCGGTGATACTTACTAGACCGCCTAGTATTCCGTTAAGAAACATGGTTAGATCAAAGTTCTTATAGCGTAGGTATGAGAATAAAAATGCAGCCATACCTCCAGCTGCTGCAGCTAAAGAAGTGGTCACAAGCGTAAGAGAAGTCAGCTCTGGATCTGCTGATAGTACTGAACCACCATTAAATCCGAACCATCCTAGCCATAAAATAAGTACTCCGGCAGT
>CAZUBV010000076.1:0-6768 GCA_964618875.1 uncultured Flavobacteriaceae bacterium | reverse complement strand
GTCACCCTCTCCGCATCTTCTTTTGAGGCGAGATATGACAACCCCCTATCAGGTGTATTACAATTCAAGCAGCGAAGTGGCTCTACTACTGGATGGAATAGAAATATCCGTGTAAGTGCAAGCGAAACGGCAATCACCCTTGACGGACCACTAAGCCAATCAGAAAACCCGAAAACTACACTTATTGCATCGGTACGAAGAAGTTATTTGCAATTTTTATTTGAACTGATCGGATTGCCCTTCCGTCCAAATTATTGGGATTATCAATACAAACTAGATCATAAAATTGATGAGTTTAATTCACTGAGCTTTATCGGAATCGGCGCAATCGATGACTTTACCGTTCAGGCCCCAAGTGAGTTTGATCCCGAGGCGCAGGCCCAACTAGAACAGGCTCCTTTTATTGACCAACAAACTCATGTGGCCGGAATTTCATGGAATCGAAGATTTAAAAATAACAACGGACGTTATGGCCTTCACCTGAGTCACAATCGACTTCGTAACCAATTTACACAGTACCGTGATCCTGAAAATGAATTGGATGCATTTTTTAGTAATGATGCGTTAGAGGCCGAAACCAAGCTTCGATTCGAACTCACCCAATATCTCGGAAAAGCGAAGTTATCACTTGGCGCGAACTATCAGTGGTCTGACTATCAGAATCGAACGATAAGCACAGTACTACCCATCGATTATAATACAGGAATCAATTTTTCAAAATATGGTCTATTCTCACAACTTAGCGGGTCATTACGTCCGAAACTCGAGTACACACTAGGGGTGCGACTAGACCACGATACCTTTACAACAGATAGCAACCTGCTTAAATACCTATCCCCCCGTGGGGCAATAACCTACAACTTTTCGTCATCCTTAAGCGGAAGCCTAAGTTTAGGGCGTTATTACAAAATACAAACCTATACCCAACTCGTTTTCCAACTTGAAAATGAGCTAGTCAATAAAGACTCACAATACACCCTGAGTGATCATATCACAGCCGGGTTAAAGAAATATTTAGGTAATAGCACGTTACTCTCTATTGAAGGCTTTTATAAGCGATACGATAACTATCCTGTATCGCTAATCGACCAGGTGTCGCTCGCGAATAAAGGTGCTGGATTCGAAGTTCTAGGCAATGAAGCAGTACTTACAACTGGCAAAGGAAAAACCTATGGTGTCGAACTACTCTTCCAGCAAAAGTTGAGCAACAACTTCTACGGACTATTTTCGTACACTTACTTTCACAGCAGATTTAGCGGACTAAACACCAAAGATTTCATAAGAAGCACCTGGGATAGTCGTCATCTTGCATCGTTTACCGGAGGCTATAAACTACCAAAAAACTGGGAGGTAAGCTCGCGTTTTCGTCACAGCGGAAGAACCCCTTATGCTCCGGTTGATACCGAGGCGACCCTTGCAAACTACCCTAATGTTCAATTAAATTATAACCTACTAGGCGAAGAGCCCTTTTTACTCGATCCGTTTTCACAACTCGACATTCGCATCGATAAAAAGTGGAATTTTAAACAATCTAGCTTCAACCTCTTCTTCGAAGTGCAAAACTTGTTATCCGCTACTATTCCTACTCCTACTGAATACGGCCTCGCTAGAACTCCTTCTGGAGAACTAAAAAACCCTCCACAACTTGAACCTTTAGCTCAAAGTGAAGGGCAATTTATACCTAGTATCGGTCTTGTATTCGATTTCTAGTCGACGTTGTCGTGTAGAAATGAATTATTGGTTCTGATCTGAGTATCTCCATTTTGATCTTCTCCAAGAGTCGTTCTTGAAACAGCAGAGCCTTCAGGAATTTGATCAAACTCAATACCAGCGCGCTTGTAAGCTGGAATTCGTTCAATTTCATCGATACGAATACTTCCCTTATTGAATTGATGATTAAAGTTTTTAAATGCCTGAATCCGCTGCTCTTTGCGCGCTGCCAGAATCTCTTCAGTTTCACTTAAGCTCATCTCATACGGATTTGCCTCAGCCTTCATTGCAGGAGCTGTAACTGACTTTTCGGTGTTCCGAGTTGATAACACAAATCCATCTTCGGCGATCTCTTCAGTGCTCTTAGAAGCTTCAAATGCCCGGTTATTAAGATCAACTAGGGCCTCTTTTATCGTCGAAGAAGAAGGTTGTTCATCGGCAGAAGAAAACAAATCAAACACAATAGTTGGCGCCGTTTCTTCGGTTTCTAAGACTTCCGAATCAGATTCTTGTGTTACTAGAGGTAAGTCAAAAAGAGGTTCGCTACTTACTGTTGCAAATGGATTAGGACGTACAACCTCAGCATCAATCACTTCAATTTCCTTTAACAGCTCAGAAGTGTCAATAATTACAAAGTCATCACTATCATCAAAATCAGTGTTGTCTACAAAACCAACTAGCTGTGGATCAACAACGGTGATATCACGGATAGTATCAGTAGTCACAATAAGTTCATCTTCAATGGCGATATCCTGAGTAGCTGGTTCACTAAAAAGAGACTCCTCCTCTTCAAGATGAAATACCATCCGCTCTTCAGTGTTGCTCACCAAAGGGGTAAGGGTTTCAGGCTCATTGACTTCAATTGCTCGCAGTGAATCTGAAGTGTCAAATCCTAAACTTTTATCTGCTTGAAGTTTTGTCTCGCCATCAAGGGAGTGAATGATACGCTGCGTTTCATGGCTTACGATATAGTTCTGCTGTTCGGTATCAAACCCTGTAGCAATAACCGTTACAGAAATAGATTCTCCAAGGGTTTCATCTTCGCCGACACCCATGATAATATCGGCATTATATCCTGCTTCAGCTTGAATATAGTCATTGATTTCACCGATTTCATCTAAGGTAATTTCATCACTACCTGAAACTATTAGTAAAAGTACGTTTTTGGCACCTTTAATTTTGTTATCGTTTAGCAGTGGGCTGTCCAGCGCAGAGGCAATAGCCTTTTGAGCGCGACCTTCTCCCGATTGGATAGAAGCCCCCATAATTGCGGTTCCGCTGTTGGAAAGAACAGTTTTCGCATCTCTAAGGTCAATATTCTGAAGATAGTGATGGGTAATCACCTCTGCAATTCCTTTAGCAGCTGTTGCTAAAACCTCATCGGCTTTCGAAAAACCTGACTTAAAACCTAAATTACCGTAAATCTCGCGAAGCTTATTATTGTTAATTACGATCAGTGAATCGACACTCTCTCGCAATCGATCTAGACCTTTTTGAGCCTGTGCATAACGTGTATTCCCTTCGAATTTGAATGGTATTGTTACTATACCCACAGTTAAAATCCCCATTTCCTTTGCTAAGCCTGCGATAATAGGAGCCGCTCCAGTTCCGGTTCCGCCGCCCATACCCGCGGTAATAAACACCATTTTGGTTTGATTTTGGAGCAGGCCCTTAAGGTCTTCAAGTGATTCTAATGCAGCTTGCTCACCGATTTCTGGATTTGCACCAGCACCAAGTCCTTCAGTCAAATTAAGTCCTAACTGAACTTTATTTGGTATCGGACTATTTTCAAGCGCTTGACGATCGGTATTGCAAATAACAAAATCAACTCCTTTAATTCCTTCGCGGTACATGTAATTTACCGCATTTGAACCTCCTCCTCCAATACCAATAACCTTGATAACGTTGCTTTGGTGCTTGGGTAAGTCGAAATTGATGTTTTCTAATTCAAAATTCATAGTCTATATCTTGGGGTCGTTGTTGTATTTAATCTGCGAGCTCGTCAAAAATGTTTTTTAATCGGTTCAGGGTAAAACCAAACATCCCTGGTCGTTTTTCTTTCTCAGCGGATGGTTTAGATTCGCTTGTATCTAGGGAGTCAGAAGTCAACTCGCTTACTTTCAATTCTTTGGCTATTTCTTTTTGTTCAATCTCATCGATTTCAATAGCATTCATAAGTAACCCTACAGCTGTGGCATACATAGGACTAGCAATCTCAGGGCTCGAACTTCCAGCCAGGTGTTCGTTGGGATATCCGATACGAGTATCCATTCCGGTTATATACTCTACTACTTGTTTTAAATGCTTCAATTGACTGCCCCCACCCGTAATTACAATTCCGGCAATGAGCTTTTTCTTCTGATCACTTTGTGTGTAATTCTTGATCTCTGCATGAACCGCTTCAATAATTTCTACCACTCTGGCATGGATAATTTTTGAAAGCGTCTTAAGTGTAATTTCTTTGGGTTCTCGACCGCGAAGACCAGGTATAGAAACCACCTCGTTTTCTTTATTTTCACCAGGCCATGCCGAACCGAATTTTACTTTAAGCAACTCAGCTTGCTTTTCAATGATCGCACAACCTTCTTTAATGTCCTCGGTAATGATATTCCCTCCAAATGGGATAACTGAGGTATGACGAATTATACCGTCTTTAAAAACAGCCAAATCCGTAGTTCCACCACCTATATCAACAAGAGCTACACCTGCTTCCATTTCTTCTTGACTGAGTACCGCTTTTGCAGATGCAATAGGTTCGAGGCAAACATCCTGTACCACAATGCTCGCGCTTACAATACAACGATGGATATTTTTGATAGAGGCAACTTGACCGACTACTACGTGAAACTGAGCCTCCAATCGATTTCCATACATCCCTATGGGCTCTTTGATTTCAGACTGAGTGTCTACCTTGTACTCTTGGGGAAGCACGTGCACAATTTCTTCACCAGGAAGCATCTGTAGTTTTTTAACTTGCTGTTCCAGGCGCTTTAAATCTGCCTCATTAATCACGTCTTCAGGGGTCTCCCTAGTAATGTAATCTGAAGTCTGAAGACTTCTAATATGTTGACCGGCTATTCCCGCAACTACTTCAGCTATTTTTAATCCAGAAACACCTTCTGCTTCTTCTACGGCAGCTTGAATGGATTGAACAGTTTGGGTAATATTGTTTACTACCCCACGGTGTACACCCAAGCTTTTCGCTTTACCAATACCTAGCACCTCAACCTTGCCAAATTCATTCTTCTTACCGATAATCGCAACGATCTTGGTCGTTCCAATATCCAAGCCAACAGAATAAGTTTGTTCTTCCATACTGTTATTTTTTGGTAGCTACTACCTGGTTATTAAAGGACAAATCTACTTTGTGGTAACTTCCTAACAGTTTATCTTGTTCGGCCTTAATTAAAAAAGCCATGAGTTTATTTAGCTTGTACTCCAATTTGGTGGTATCACCTAAAATCACCTCGAAATCAAAAGAGCGAAACCCGATAGCAAATCGCTCGTCGGCAATGACCCTCAAGTCGTTTAAATCAGCTTCCAACAATTCAAAATAAGACAGCTTCTCTAAGATTCTTTTCACGGAGTCCCCTGAAAACCTGGCATCATTTTTTACACGCACTACCGGCAGCTCAGTCAAATACGGGTCTGACAACACAAACTGCTCTCCTAATTCATCAATATAATATACCGGGTCAGACTCCACCTTAGCTAGCACCCTTTTCTCTTGAATATCAACCATTAAGAGACCTGAAATTGTGGTATAAACTTCAGCGTTTCGGACGCCAATCAGTGATTCTATCTGCGATTCTGCCTTATTCAAAACTATCCCATCTTTCAGCCTTGCGCTGTGATCTTTGATAATTTGTATCAACAATTTATCAACCACCTTCTCAGATACGATAGAAGGCTGACCCTGATCAAACCGAACGTTGTAATTCACTATCGGATCGGAAGCAAACTTACGCTGCGCCATGAATGTCGATACCACTAGAGTCACTAGTATTAGACTGAGTTGAATTAAGGTTTTATATCGTCTCATCGCAATAATAGCTTATCGATTAACGGAACTAAACCTGCGATATCCCCAGCTCCCATTGTCACTATAACAGCAGAAGTATCCGCAGCCAGTACATCTACTAATTCTTGCTTCTCTACCAGGACCGCATTTTGATGTCCCTCGAGCAACAGCGACGACTCGATTCCGGCAATTGGCAGTTCTCGAGCAGGATAAATGGGTAATACAATAAGGCGATCAAACAATTTGAGTGCGGATCGAAATTCATCCAAGAAATCACGTGTACGACTAAATAAGTGTGGTTGAAAAATTCCGGTGATTGCCTTGTCTGGATAACGTGAAGAAAGCAGCTGATGCATCGCGCGTATTTCTGATGGATGATGTGCGTAATCATCATAGAACACCTTTGTAGCGGTCGTCCTAACTAGAGTGGCTCTTCGCTTAGGAAGCGGTACCGTATCAAAGGCACCTACTAGGACCTTTCGATCAAAATACAGACAAGAAAGGGTAAAGGCAGCCGTTACATTCAACAAATTGTGAAGGCCGAAAACTGGAACCTGAACAGACATCGCTCCAGAAGCGTCTTTTAGTATAAATCTGGTAACGTCCGATAAGACTTCAACACCGCTAATCTGAACGGTACTCGCAGTTTCAACACCATAACTTACTGCAGAACTAGAAAGACCTTTTAATGATTCATGAACAATGAGCGGTCCGGTAGTCTGAGATAAAAACTGCTGAAATGCTGTAATTACCTGCTGAGGGTTTTCATAGATATCAAGATGATCAGGTTCAACCGATGTGACTATGGCAGCATCAGGGTGAAGATGCAAAAAAGAACGGTCAAACTCATCGGCTTCGACAATAAAGAAGTCACTTCCACTCGAGTAGTAATTCGAATTAAGCGCAGTAGATATACCACCCAAAAATGAAGTGAATGCAGCACCCGCATGCATAAAAAAATGAGTCAGAAACGTTGCGGTAGATGTCTTTCCATGGGTTCCTGCTACTGCGAGGACTTTACCCGTACTCACAACTTC
>CAZUBV010000075.1:0-6781 GCA_964618875.1 uncultured Flavobacteriaceae bacterium | reverse complement strand
GCCGATAGTTCGGTAAATCTGGCGGTACGCTATTGGGCTTCTGCCGATACCTTCTGGCCCACCCGATTTAAAATGATTGAAGAAATTAAAATCGCTTTTGACCGAGAAGGAATCGAAATCCCATTCCCACACCGGGTAATGATTACTCCAAAGGCATAAGATTATCGGACTCCTTTTGAAGAAGGGGTGATCATAAAATCTTTTAGATAGAAAGGTTCGAAATGTACCACATCTTCGAACCTTTTTTGATGGTATAATTCATTTAATAAAGCTCCTGCTGAACTCACATTCGGATAAACGGTGTCATCAAATCTAAACTGACTGACCTTAGGGTGATTTCTTAAAAACTCGGCTGCTTTTTTAGCGGCATCGCCTATAAAATAAGTGATCTCTTGCCCTACACCATCTAGAATATGATCGAATTCTTCGGTATCAAAAATCAGATTGGTAGTGGGTAATTTGACGTCCCAGCTTTGATCAGAAACGTAAACTAGTTTAGCAAATGCCTCAAGACGCCTTGCATCGATCATGGGCATCACGAAAGATTTACTACCTAAACTAGCAGAAAAAAGCATAAAGTCAAGGCTTTCAACCGCAATCAAAGGAATGTCAAGCGCATATGCAAGACCTTTAGCAGCAGACACCCCAATACGCAGTCCGGTATAAGATCCTGGCCCCTTACCTACCGCAACAGCATTTAGCTGGTCAAAACTAAGACTCGCCTGTTTCATCAACGCCCCAATTCTGACATGTAGCTGCTCAGCGTGCACAAAACCTTCAGTTACCGTATGGCTAAAAGCCAAAAGCTCGGCTGCTCTAAAAAGAGCGACCGAGCATGCTTTAGTAGAAGTATCAAATGCTAGTATATACGACATGGCGCAAATATACTAGGCTTCTATTCTAATACAGTAATTGGAATTCCGAAATAGAATTCAAGAATTTTAAGACGGAAAATATAGTCATACTTGGTACGTATCACATTTGCCTCAGCATTATCTAATCGTGCTTGTGCTTGACTAAAATCAAATGAATTCATTAGTCCAACGTCGAATCTCTCCTTGGCATAACTATAGGCCAAACGACGAGCGTCTAACGACTTTTGAGCAGCCTCAAAGGCCTTTGCAAAAGTTTTAACGTCGTTATAAGCCTGATTAACTGCATTCTCTAAATCAAGTTTCGCTTGTTCATATTGAAGCTTGGAACGACGCACCCCTATCTCGGCTCTTTTTATACTATTATTGGTAGAAAAGCCGTTAAATATTGGAATATTCATCGATAATCCAAATGAAATCCCATCGTTTGCCTCTAATTGGGCTACGAAATCAGGACGCACTAAATTAAAATCATCAGTAGGGTCATTGGGATCCTGATTTGGGTTAGGTCGAATTGAAAACCGATCACTCGCAAAAGTATTATAGTTTAAAAAGGCGTTTACTGTAGGCAGCGCTGCACCTTTAGCAATACCGAGGTCTTGTTCAGACACAGTAACATTCGCCTCAGAGAGTTTAATGTCATTTCTAAAACTTAAGGCTTTAGTAAAAATCTGACGAGGGGTTTTCTCTAAAATATCCGAACTAGGAACTTCAAAAGATTCATCGGCAATATCAAAGTTTTCATAATCAGTTATTTGAAGTAACTGAGCAAGGGTAATTCTTGATAGAATTACTCGAGCTTCGGCATTTACGATCGCCTGCTCCTGATTTGCCGCAGTAGCTTCAATTTCTAAAAGATCACCTTCTGGAACAACGCCAAGACTTACGAGTTCTCGAGTTCTTTTAAGGTCCTGCTCCGTGACATCAAATTGTGCCTGGGCAACTCGAAGTGATTCCTTAGAGGAGATCACACTTAAATAAGCGTTCGCAACTCGAAGGCGAATATCGTCTTGTAGATTAGCCAATCGATACTGATTTGCAATGGTATTAATTTGCGCTCGTTGGGCACGTTTAATATTTCTTAAACCATCAAAAATGGTGTATCCTGCCGAAAGGCTAATACTCCCGGATAAGATATTACCTGCAACATTGGTCTGGGTTTGTGGATCTAGAATAAGACCTTTACTTTCATTCACCCCTAGCGACCCATTTAAGCGAGGTAAAAACTGCCCGAGGGCATCTAGATTACCCAATTCAGCTGATTCTAAATCAAGTTCAAACTGAGCAACGGTTAAATTATTTTCTAATGCGTATTCAACGCACTCTGCAAGCGACATCGTCCGAGTCTGGGCAGAGATTGTTACTACCGTCAAAGAGAAAACTAAAACAAAAAATGATTTCATAGGTTGTATTTTAATGAGTTGAGAAATTAGACACCTCTTTCGGCAGCTTCTTCCTTCTCAATCTTAATTGGCTCGGTTTTATTCCACTGTTTTACCTTATCCTCCTCTGTCAACCCTTCAATAATCTCAACATTTATTCCATCAGAAATTCCGATTTGAATATCTCTGCGTTCGAATTTCTGTTCTCCGACTTCAACCTCAACATAAGGAAGGTCGGTAGTTTTATCGAATTGTAATAACGCTTCAGGAAGAACCAAAATATTCTCTTTGCGCTCAAGAATTAACGACGCATTTGCACTATAACCGGCCCGAACAACAAAGTCATCATCAATAGTCACGTCCCCTTCAATTTTAAATTTTACGGCTCCAGATTCTTCTAGACCTTTAGGAGCAATAAAGCGCAAACGTGCGTCAAATTCCTTGTCGACAATCGCACCAAGGCTTACACGAAGGGGCATACCTACTTTTAATTTTCCAACTTCACCTTCATCAACTTTCCCTTCAAAAACCATTTTAGTAAGGTCGGCAACAGTAGCAATAGTTGTACCTGCATTAAACGAATTTGATTGAATGACCTGGTCGCCAATTTCCACCGGAATTTCTAAAATAGTTCCCGTTGTAGTGGCTCGTATATTCGTATTAGCAGAAGACGATCCGCCTACTGAACCCTCTTTAATGATCTGATAGTCAGCCTCAGCATTCTGAAGTTCCTGAACGGCCTGATCATAAGCTAACTTCAAATTGTTGTAATCTTGATTAGAAATTACACCTCTTTCAAAAAGAGCCTCATTTCTTTCAAACTCTAATTTCGCATTATTCAATCTTAACTGAACGGTTTTTACACGTCCCTGGGCAGCGAATAGCGATTGCTCATTAGGAACAACTTTAATCACAGCGATTAAATCACCTACCTTCACAAAATCACCTTCCTTCTTTACAAGTGCGTCGATAATACCTTGAATTTGAGGTTTAATCTCAACTTCGTCTTCAGGAACTACAGTACCTGTAGCGACAGTTTTCTGTTCTATGGTTCCATAAAAGGGTTGAAACGATTCATAAGTAATCGCACTCTTACTATTTGACTTGACGAAAAAGGCAGCTGCCCATAATCCTCCAAGAGCAAAAACTGCGATTACACTCCATTTAATTACATTTTTCATGATAAGCAGGGTTATTTATATAAAGGTTGATTTCAAATTATTCTTCTCTAAGTGCATCTATAGGTTTAATGCTTACCGCACGTTGGGCGGGAATTAATCCGATAAGGGTTCCTAAGACAACCATAAGTACTAATGCACCGATCACATAGGGTATTGGAACAGTCGGATTGGTATATGGAAAATCACTGTTTTGAGTGAGATTATTAACTAGGCTGAGTGCTGCAGCACCAAGAATTATTCCGAGAACCCCAGAAAATAAGGTTAGAAATACAGACTCCAATAAAATTAAGTTTCGAACCTCAGCAGGTGTTGCTCCAAGGGCTCGTCGAACTCCAAGCTCCTTAGTACGTTCTTTGACCGAAATAAGTAAAATATTCCCGATACCTATTACACCCGCAAGAATAGTTGCAGCTCCAATAATCAGCGACAAAAAGGTTAGTCCATTTGCAAACCCGCGAATGCGTCCAAATATCTCTCCGAGATTAAAGGATCCAAAGGCTCGATCATCGGTAGGGTCTACATTATGAATAGACTTTAACACGGATTTTACATCAGATTCTACTTGTAATATATCCGCATCATCAAAGGCTGCAATACTCATAAAGTCTACACCATCACCTTTAGTATATAGCTTATTAAATGTAGAAAAGGGAATGAAAATGTCACTGTCCGATTCAAACCCACCACCTGGTACAAACTTATGTACACCAACAACTCTGAAATAGATTCCATTTACTTTAATAAAGGAACCTACAGCCTCTTCTTCGTCATCAAAAAGTTCTCGCTTAGTACGTTCACCGATAACACAAACCCTTCTGGAGTCTTCTATATCAAGATCATTGATAAATCGACCCCCGTCGTAAATTTTCTTGGTAGCAATTTTGGTGTATACTGGAAAGTCTCCGTATACATTGTAATTACCCGATTTTTGGCCCCGAACAGTTAGAGCTGGACTACCACCAAAAACACCACTGGCATTTCTTGGAGCAATGTATTGAATTTCCGGTATACGCTTTTTCAATACTTCCACATCACCCAACCGCAGTTGGATTCTTCGGCCAGTTCGAAACCCTTTATATGGTTTACTCGTAGATTGTGACCAAGCAAAAAGCGAATTCATAGCAACGGTCTCAAACTGTCTTTCAAAACCATTGTCGAGTCCTTTTGCTGCTCCAGACATAGCGATGTAAACAAAAATTCCCCAAAGTACTCCGATAACCGTAAGCAAGGTTCTAACCCGATTTTTACTAATCGAGCTGAAAATTTCTTGCCAAGTATCACGTTTAAATAAAAAGTTCATACTATTCGTCTCTTAGGGCTACAATGGGTTTAATTCGTGCAGCACGCTTGGCGGGCACGTAGCCTGCTATGGTACCAAAAATGATCAGTATAATGGTTGCACCAATTGCAAAGCCCATATCGATATAGGGGTTGGTAATAAAATAATCCTCAAGAGTTTCTCCAAGATTTTGCAAGAGAATCACACCGGTAATCATACCTGAAAATCCAGAAAGTATAGTTATGGTTGTTGCTTCAAGTAAAATGGTACTAATTACCAGTCTTGGGGTAGCACCGAGCGCCTTTCTAATACCAATTTCCTTGGTTCGTTCTTTCACGACGAAAATCATGATGTTACTTACTCCAATGATTCCGGCTACAATAGTACCTATCGCAAAAAACAATGCAATAAATCCTAAGACTTGGGCGAATTGCTGGTTTTGCTTGAGTTCATCAGCTATATTTCTAACAAATATTCCACTTCGGTCTTCACGTGCAATGAACTTCTTCTCCTTGAGAAGCTTTGTCATATTTTTTTCGAGAGCCATAGCACCAGCATATCCAATACTTGGATTAAAACCAACGATAATCTGTTCAATTTTATCGTTACCCTTTTCAATGAGCTGTCTAGTGGTGTAAGGAATATAAATGAATCGTTCCTCATTATCTCCACCGTCGTCTTGAAAAACACCAATTACTTTAAAAGCGATGTCACCTAGGTTAATATACTTACCGATAGGATCTTCTCCTTTAAATAGATCTTTTGCTACTAAACGGCCAATCACGGCATATTTAGCACGAATAAGCATATCGTTTTCGTTTAAAAATCTACCGCTCATCACAATAGTTTTTTCGCTAAACTGATGTGCGGGAGCAACCGCTCGGTTGGTGTAATTATTTGATTCGTTTTTGTAGCGAACCAAATTCGAACGAGTAATTCGAGGAGAAACATACTCAAGAAACATTGAGAAATTTTCTTCGATATCCTTTAAATCCGAATTATCAAACTGAATGCGTCTATTTGAAGTATAACCCTTGTAGGGCATTGATGTTCTCCCGGGAAATACAAAGAGAGTGTTAGTCGCATCATCTGCGAAAAACTTTTCAAAGGTATTCTGTAGTCCGTTGGTAAACCCAACAAGAATTACCACAATAAAAATACCCAAGGCCATAGTAAAGCCCGTTAAGAACGTTCGAAGTTTATTCTTTCGAATCGTATCGAAAATTTCTTTCCAAGTATCTCTACTAAACATACTGAGAAGCGCGGACTTGATTCACTTTCTTATCCTCAACAATAACACCATCCTTGAGATAAACTATCCTTTTACACATGTGAGCAATATCTTCCTCGTGTGTAACCACCAAAATCGTATTACCCTCATCATTAATTTTTTGAATGAGATCCATCACTTCGTAGGAAGTTTTGCTATCAAGTGCTCCTGTTGGTTCGTCGGCCAGGAGTACTTTTGGCTGAGCTGCCATAGCCCGAGCTATCGCGACACGCTGTTTTTGACCTCCAGAGAGCTCGCTAGGCAAGTGATCTGCCCAAGGCTTAAGTCCGACTCGATCTAAATACTCTAACGCGCTAGCGTTTCGCTCTTTACGAGCCTTTCCTTGATAATACAGCGGCAAGGCAACATTTTCGAGAGCAGATTTATAATTGATTAGGTTAAACGATTGAAAAACAAAGCCTAAGAACTTATTTCGATAAGCTGCCGCTTTGGTCTCATTTAGATTTTCAATCGGAACATTATCTAAGGTGTATGTTCCCGCATCGGCCTCGTCTAACATTCCTAAAATATTAAGGAGCGTTGACTTGCCTGAACCTGATGAGCCCATAATTGCAACGAGTTCTCCTTTTTCAACAGAAAAATTAATCCCTTTCAAAACATGGAGCGAGTTGCTCCCCATTTGGTATGACTTATGCAAGTCTTTGATTTCAATCATTGATTTAAAGCTATCGGCAGGTTATTACCGTCTATTTGACGACAAAGAAACTCTTTTGTTACAAAGAGCAGCAAAATTCAGGTGTTAAAATACTTATAAAGTAAAGTAAAGTTCACATTAG
>CAZUBV010000074.1:0-7024 GCA_964618875.1 uncultured Flavobacteriaceae bacterium | reverse complement strand
GCGCGAAAAAGCTGAACAGGCTCTGGGCGATAAGTTCGACATCCGCGGCTTCCATAATGCCGTGCTGGGAGGCGGTGCGGTGCCACTCAGCGTGCTTGAGACTATGGTTGATCAGTGGATTGCGCGAGTGCAAAAAGAATAAGTGTTAAAATTACAAGCATTCTATTTATCTCGATAAGCTTGAATGACAAATTAAGAAGGAGACGCAACGATGGACGCATCAACGACACTTGATGGTCTGAGTATAGTTCCAGTAGTAGTTATTGAAGACATAAGACATGCAGTAACGCTGGCTCGTGTTCTTTCAGAGGCAGGATTTTTAGCTGTAGAGGTTACATTGCGTACCCCATGCGCAATGAGCGCGTTAGAAAAAATTGCTAAAAACGTGCCCGAGATTATTGTGGGGGCTGGTAGTGTCAGAACGGAAGAACAACTGACCGAAGTTGGTAAAATAGGAGCCCGCTTTGCTGTAAGTCCAGGCTCTACGCCGAGACTTATAGCAGAAGCGAATAGAATTAAAATGCCGTTTGTTCCTGGAGCAGCAACTGCGAGCGAAATGCTCAATCTATATGAGCGCGGGTATAAATTGCAGAAATTTTTTCCAGCCGAACAGTTAGGCGGTATTGAAATGATCAAAGCCTTATCGGCACCGTTACCTGAGATTAATTATTTCCCAACCGGAGGACTAACAGCATCTTTAGCAAGGGAGTATCTACAATTAGAAAATGTAGCTTGTGTTGGTGGGAGTTGGTTTATACCTATTAATCTTTTAGAAAATAGACGCTTCGATGAAATTGGTGAATTAGCTTTATCGGCCCTCAATCATGTCTCATAGCAACGAACAGAATCTAAGATTTAGAATTCTTAAACTTCTGCCTTCACTTAACCAGTCAGAGAGAAAAGTGGCAAGAGTTGTGTTGGATTTTCCAGATGAAATGGTTAATTTTTCGATATCACAAACAGCTTCTCGAGCTGGTGTAAGTGGAACTACTGTAAATCGGCTTTGTAAAAAACTGAATCTAGATGGCTATCCTGATTTAAAAATTCAAGTTGCAAAAAATCTGGGGCGCGGTGTTCAGTATGTGTCTAGTGCCGTAGCCTTGGGGGATAGTGACGAAGCCTACCCTCTTAAAATTTTTGACAGTTCTATCGAACAGTTGATGATTGCAAGAAATAGTTTGCCAATAAGCGAAATCGCAGAAACGATTAAAATACTTCAGAGGGCTACACGAATTTTTTTTATAGGTTATGGGACGTCAGCTGCGGTTGCATCTGATGCGGAACATAGGTTCTTTCGTTTTGGAGTCCCCGTGGTGGCGATACTAGATCCATTAGTAGCTGATATGCAGGCAGCAGGATCTGATAAAGACACTGTTTTCGTATACGTATCCAACACTGGGCGAACCAAGTTACTTGTTAGTAACAGCAAAACTGCAAAAAAATCAGAAGCCAAAATAGTTGGACTTACTAAGAAAGGATCTCCCCTCGCAAAAGTCTGCGATATCGTATTGGATACGGAGGCCACCGAAGACACGGAGGTGTATATGCCGATGACTTCACGTCTAGTTCATCTTGCGCTTCTGGATGTATTGGCTGCCGGATTTAGTATGAAGGCTGATAACGAAATGAAAAATAGGCTTAAAACGCTACGAAATGCTCTGAATAGAACAAGAATGGGTCATTAGCGCTACCTTATCTGAGATCAGGTATAGTGTTCCCGTGACATATAAAGTGCGGCGAAGAAGTGAGCATGCAGCTATTCGCTGAAGTAAATTTCGTAGGGAGATTCTTCAAAAAAATAGGAGATGGGGTAGTTAGGATTATTTGGTGATCTTTTCGCTGCATCTAATATGACTTTCTTCGCGGCCCCCTCGATGTGTATTGCTCCATATCTAGTATTGCGCAACCTTGTTATCGACTGTGTAAATCGCAGAAAATTCGCATTCTTCGGGTCGATAAAAAGAGCAGGCCTCTGAGTGGTTAACGCGTCGTTCAACTGCGCTATATTTGCGCAAGGGAAAATAGAGGCCGTATGGCCATCTAAACCCATACCTAATATCACTGCATCATAACTTGGGAAGTTACCTAAGGTCAGGGTGATCTTTGACTCTGTCATTTTTAGATCAGGGTAATAATCAAGAAACGATACGAATTTTGCGGCAGCCGCGTGATTTTTTAACAGAGTGGTTCGGACGAGCGATTCGTTACTGTTCGCATCTTCTGCTGAAATCCATCTTTCATCCGCGAGTAGGATAGTGACGAGGCGCCAGTCAAGCTTGCATTTACTCAACTCTTCAAAAAGTACTCGTGGAGTAGAGCCTCCGGACACGACGAGCAAGGCGCCTCCCCTTACTTTAATTCCGCTTTTTAACTTTTCGAGTATTTTTTCTTTCAGCGAATTGACTAACGATGCACGTTTTTTAAAGTAATGGCTATGCAAACCAAGTCCTGCCATCTTTTGCTATGAGAAGTTCTGCTGTCGCCGGTCCCCAAGTTCCTGCCTGATAGATCTTTGGCTTAACTTGGTTTTCGTTAAGCGATCTGGTTATTTGGTCGCACCAAAGCCAGCTAGCCTCGACTTCTTCACGACTAACAAAAAGCGCTGGGTCTCCGTGTATAGCATCAAATAACAGTCGCTCATAAGCGTCAGGTAGGTGAGAGCCGTCAGAGAAATCGTCAAAATTCAAATTCAGTATCTGTGATTCAATTATAATTTTTTCTGCTATCCCCTTTCTTTTAGATGCAACTGACATTTCTATCCCTTCATTTGGCTGCAATCGGATTTTTAGTGTATTTACTAAATTAGAATCGCTTTGAAATATCTTGTGCGGCATTTCTTTATAATGAATAGATATTTCAGTAACCTTCTCTCTCAACCTCTTGCCGGTCCTTAGATAAAATGGAACGCCAGACCATCGCCAATTATCTACATGCGTCTTTATTGCAATATATGTTTCAGTATCGCTCGAGTCACTTTTACAATCGGGTTCTTGTAAGTAGCCTTCCACCGGCGAGCCTTTAATCCATCCTCTATCATATTGCCCAATAACGATGTCATTTTTAATTTCATCAATCGTTATTTCTCTAAGCGCACGTATAACTTTAAGTTTTTCATTCTGTATGTCGCCATACTGTAGCGAAGCAGGAGGCTCCATTGCGACCAAGCAAAGCAGCTGCATTAGGTGATTTTGAACCATATCGCGAAGCTGACCGATCTTGTCATAGTAAGACCACCTCCCGCCTAAACCTACAGTTTCACCGACGGTTATTTGTACATGGTCTATGCAGTTCCTATCCCACTGTGAGTATATAAACCGATTTGCAAATCTTAGCGCGAGCAGGTTCTGAACAGTTTCTTTTCCTAAGTAATGATCTATACGGTAGATATTTTTTTCTTTAAATACTTCTGCAAGTGCGTTGTTCACTTGTAGGCTAGATTCATGATTTTCTCCAATAGGTTTCTCGACTACGACCTTTGATTTTGGAGTTACAAGTCCAATTCGATTCAGAGAGTGGCTTATAATTGCAAAAAATTTTGGTGGTGTTGCGAAGTAGTATAGTGAATCACTTTTAATGAACTCTTGATCTTTGAGAGTTTCGAAGCTGGTAGGTTCTTCAAAATTTACAGTTAAGTAGTTTATGCGGGCCATAAAGCCTGCGAGTTTCTTATCTATAAAATTAAAATCCTCTGTTTTAGCAGCAATTTCATTCTTCACGAGTTGAGTAAACTCATAGTTTGTCAGAGTTTGCGATGCTAGTCCGAGTATCTTTATTTTTGACGGAAGTAAATTTTGTTTTTCCAACTCAAATAGTGCAGGGAATAGTTTTTTTGTAGACAGATTACCAGTTGCGCCAAAGATAATTAGATTCGTAGAGATCATGGTTCGAGTATGCCCTTAGACTTAATCTTTAGATAAAAGAGATGACGCCCCGATTAGACCGGGATTTTTATGAGTTATGACATAGGTTGGTATACTTCTTAAGTAATTAGCCATTCTTCCTTTCGCCATAAATTTTTCTCGAAACTGGCTTTTTCTAAGTAAGTCGAGATATGCGGGCGCTATTCCCCCTGCTATGTAAACTCCACCCTGAGATCCAACTGTTAGTGCGTGATTGCCTGCTGCTGAGCCAAGAATAGCGAAAAATATCTCGAATGTTTCAACGCATATAGGATCGTTTCCTCGTAAGGCGGCGACGCCGATATCAATCGCTGTGCGAAATTTCGTAGGAGTTGATCGAATATTAGATAAGGCTTCATAGATATTAAGTAGGCCCTTTCCAGATAATAATCGCTCGATTGATATGCGATCGTACTTTGATGCTAGATAGTTGCTGATTAGTAATTGTGTTTCATCAGTTGGTGCAAAGTCTGCGTGGCCACCTTCTCCAGGAATGATGACTGAATTGTTAGTATTAGTATACGCGACCGTAGCTATACCGAATCCAGTGCCAGGGCCTAAAACAGAAATCGGAGATAGTGGTAGCGAATCTCCACCGCCAATCTTTACAAAATCATTCTCGCTGAGTAGTGGGATAGATGCTGCACAGGCTGTAAAGTCGTTTACAAATAAAACTTCATTGGATTGTAATAGCTCGCTAACGTTTCGCTTACTTATCGTCCACTGAGTGTTTGTAAATCCGATGTTTTCTCCAGTAACATCACCCGCGATGCCGAGAGAGGACTTGGATGGGAATTTCTGGTAGGAGTTGGTGCGCTCAATATCTTTTAGAAAATGCTTAACAACATGCTCGAAAGTATAGAAATCTGTGCTTTGAAAATTCGCGACGTGATCAAGTGCCATTGTCTTAGGATTAATCACGGCGAATCGAGCGTTTGTGCCACCTACATCGCAGGATAGATACCATTCATTCATAATATATTCTTGGTAATTCTTCTTTAATCAAACTTTCTTTAATATATTTCAGTCGAATAATGTGCACGCGCCTTTTTCTGCATCGCTTACATTTTTCCTGTCGTTCTTGAACAATATTCGGCCGACTGATTCCGAGCTTGTTATCGGATGATGATATACTCGCTTGTCGAAATTCACGCGGTCTATCTCTAAATTCAGACTGCCATTAATTGCATCTAAGGTTATCATATCGCCAGTTTGTATAAGTCCTATTATTCCTTTATCAACTGCTTCGGGGACCATGTGTATTGCGGCCGGAACCGAGCCTGAGGCGCCGCTCATACGTCCGTCCGTAATCAGCGCCACCTTATGCCCGGCGACCTGTAAATTTAGTAAAATTGGCATTAATTGGTGAAGCTCGGGCATGCCGTTTGCTTTCGGCCCCTGATTTGGCACGACTATCACAGCATCCCTATTGAGCTGACCTGTATTGTAAAGTTCTTTGAGTTCAACAGGATCCGATAACACTATTGCCTCGGCTCGAATGAATTTATTCTCCTCCGAGACGGCAGAGACTTTTATCACGCTACGCCCGATGTTGCCGGTTAATAGTTGAATGCCGCCTTCAGGGTGGAAGGGTGAATTAGCGCGCGCGAGAACACCTTCATCAGAGCTTGCAGTTGGTACAACAGACCACAGTAGCCTTCCGTCGCTCAATATTGGTTGACGAATAGAATTCCCTAGCCTCTTGCCCGTACAAGTCTTTGCGTCAAGATGTAAAAGATCTAATTTCTGCAGTTCTAAGAATAGTTTCTGAGTCCCTCCCGCCAGATGAAATTGGTTGATATCAGCTTCGCCGTTCGGATAAATCTTGCAGAGTGTAGGAGTGGTTTTCGATATAATATCGAAATCGTCCCAGTTTATTTTGTAGCCAGCTGCTCGAGCAATGGCAATTAGGTGTATCGTGTGATTTGTAGAGCCACCAGAGGCGAGCAGCGCAACGATAGCATTAACCAAGGCCTCGGCAGTCACTATCTCGTGTAGTGGTAAATATTTGCCGCTCAGTGAGGTGAGTTCGAGTATTTGCTCGCTGGAATATCGCGTCAATTTTTCCCTGAGCTCGGTATTGGGTTGCACAAATGAGCTGCCAACGGGTTGAAGACCCATGGCCTCGAGTAGTATTTGGTTAGAGTTGGCAGTGCCGTAAAATGTGCAAGTTCCCGGAGAATGATATGAGGCACATTCGGCTTCTAAGAGTTTGTCACTGCCTATAAGACCCGCCGCGTGCTTTTTTCTAGCGGAGACTTTCTCGCTATTAGATATGCCCGATGGCATAGGGCCAGCAGGAATGAACAAAGTGGGCAGATGACCAAATTGCAGTGCGCCGATAAGAAGCCCAGGTACTATTTTATCGCAAACTCCGAGCATGACCGCGCCATCAAACATCTGATGTGATAGTGCTATGGCAGTAGCTTTCGCAATTGCATCCCGGCTGAATAGGCTCAGTTCCATGCCTGCTTGGCCTTGCGTAACTCCGTCACACATGGCCGGGACGCCCCCTGCGACTTGGGCCGTTCCTCCGGCGTTGTTTATTGCTGTTTTAATTTTCTCGGGATAGTTTTCGTAAGGCTGGTGCGCTGAAAGCATATCGTTGTAGGCAGTTACAATTGCGATGTTAGGTGCTTTTGTGTTTCTTTGGCGGGCTTTCTCTTGGTCACCGCTCGCTGCGATCGCGTGAGCGAAGTTTCCACAGCTTAGATTTTCGCGAGCGGGCTTACCGTAACCCATTGATTTAATATATTTTAAGTAATTTTCTCTTGACTCAACACTTCGATTTTTAATTGTTTCGGTTACAAGGCAAATCTGAGGGTTTAGTGCCATCGGTTTAAAATTCCCCTGCAGGTATGTTATTTTTTAACTAATATAGATTGTCAGGTTAGCATAATTAGGTTAAAACGTTAATAATTAACGTAAGATGAGCCTGAAATAAATGCAAATTTGGCCGCTTATACGGAGATCTAATGCTTTACGTCAGTCGTTGAGATTGTGAAAAACTTAAATCTATAAAGTACAATCAAGACGTGGCAATAGAATTATCAATCGCGTTGAAGATAACCGGAGAGAAACAGTGTTTAATCACCACCAAATGTCGGGCCAAAAATGCCCATCGG
>CAZUBV010000073.1:0-7100 GCA_964618875.1 uncultured Flavobacteriaceae bacterium | reverse complement strand
TGGAGGTCTGTAGTTGCTGTTTTTGGTGATCACAATGTGATCTCTATTGGGTAGGGCCTTCGGAAAGCTCTCTACGGTTTTTCTACCCATAATAATCGGGTGTCCTGAGGTAGTCTGTTTGAAGTGTTTAAAGTCATCCGGTAAATGCCATGGCAAATCTCCGTTTAGACCCATCGCATTGTTTTCAGCGGCTGCTACAACTATAATAAATTCCTTTTTCATAGTTGATTATACTGCGACTGGAGCTTTAATAGCCGGATGTGGGTCGTAACCTAACAGTTCGAAATCTTCGAAGCTAAACGCATCGATCGCCTTTACCTCTGGGTTTAGTTTCATTTGAGGTAATGCACGAGGTTCTCTAGACAACTGCAGTGCAACTTGCTCGCGATGATTACTATAAATATGGACATCGCCAAATGTGTGCACGAAGTCTCCAGGTTGTAATCCGCATACCTGTGCTACCATAAGGGTTAGTAGTGCATAAGAAGCAATGTTGAAAGGTACTCCTAGAAAGACATCAGCACTGCGCTGGTAGAGCTGACACGAGAGTTTGCCTTCTGCAACATAGAATTGGAAAAAGGCATGGCAGGGTGGGAGCGCTGCTTTACCATTAGCCACGTTCTCTGAAAATGAAACGCCTGTGTTTGGAAGAACACTCGGATTCCAGGCACTTACAAGCATACGTCTACTATCTGGGTTCTTCTTTAAGGTTTCAATTACTTCATTGATCTGATCGATGCCTTCGCTATTCCAATTGCGCCACTGGTGTCCGTACACAGGGCCTAAATCTCCGTTTTCATCAGCCCATTCATTCCAAATTCGAACGCCGTTTTCAGTAAGGTAGTTGATATTTGTATCTCCTTTTAAAAACCATAATAGCTCATAGATAATAGACTTTAGATGAACCTTTTTGGTGGTAACTAGCGGAAATCCTTCACTTAAATCAAACCGCATTTGATAGCCAAATACGCTTTGAGTTCCGGTTCCGGTTCGATCGGCTTTAATTGTCCCGTGATCTAAAATGTGTTGAAGTAAGTCGTGATAAGCTTTCATTGAAAAGGTACTATTCGATCCGTGCGTTATAGCGGCTATGAAGTTACCGAAACAATTTAAATTTTAGGTACTCTATCCTAAAATCATCCCGGCAATAGTAGCCGAAAGTAGCGATGCTAGTGACCCTGCGATTAGTGCTCTAAAACCGAGTTTAGAAAGTGTTTTTTTCTGGCTTGGCGCTATAGTTCCAATACCTCCGATTTGAATGCCAATCGACGCGAAATTTGCAAAACCACAAAGCATATAAGTAGCCATTAGAACGGACTTTTCGTAAGCTAGATGTACTGGAGCAGTCATGTTTTTGAGTTCTGCCAGTTGGGTATAAGCTACAAATTCTGAGGCAACAAGTTTAATGCCTAAGAGTTGTCCCATAAGGTTGAGATCTTCGCTTGCCACTCCGATTACAAACATCAGAGGGGAAAATACCGTTCCTAGAATAGATTCGAGCGAAAGTTCGCTATAAGTTGAGTTAGCCGCAATTAAAGCGTTAATTCCGCTGACCTCACCAACGCTAGTGAGAATACCATTGATCATGGCGATACAGGCAATAAAAACCAGAAGCATGGCTCCGACATTCAGGGCAAGTTTTAGTCCTTCTGTAGTTCCGTTTGCTAGAGCATCTAAAGCGTTACTTCCAACTTCAGACTCACTTACTTTTATTTTTTCATTGATAGGTTCGGTTTGTGGAACCATCATTTTTGCAATGATGATCGCCCCCGGAGCGGCCATTACGGAAGCCGCGATGAGATGTCGGGCGAAAGACAGCCTGAGTTCTGGGTCTGTTCCTCCTAAAAAGCCTACATAAGAGGCGAGTACCCCTCCGGCTACGGTTGCCATTCCGCCAGTCATCACCAGCATGATTTCAGAGCGGTTCATTTTAGGTAGATAGGCCTTGATCAGCAGTGGTGCTTCGGTTTGCCCTAAGAAAATATTACCAGCTACCGATAGGCTTTCTGCTCCAGATATTTTTAGCGTTTTGGTAAGCAGCCACGCGAGTGATTTCACGATGCGTTGCACGATTCCGAAATAATATAAAATAGAGGTTAAGGCTGAAAAAAAGACAATGGTTGGCAAAATTTGAAAGGCAAATACGTAGCCAATAGCGGGTTCACTTACGTTGACAAGATTTCCGAATAAAAACCTGCTGCCACTTTCAGTAAAGTCGAGCACTGAGGTGAAAAATTTGCCAAGTACGTTGAAAAATGATTTCACCCATTCAATGCGCAACACGCCAAAAGCTAGAATAAATTGTAGTCCAAGGCCTATCAAAATTGTTTTCCAACGAATTGCTTTTTTGTGACTGCTAAGTATGTAGGCAATACCTAGTATAAAAAGAATTCCAACGATTCCGCGAAGTACAGCCATAGGTTATAAATTTCTTTTTTCTAGTTCATCGCGGATTGCCGCGGCTTTTTCATAGTCTTCATCTTCTACTGCTTTTTTTAGCGCAGCCTGGAGTTGTTTTTCGCTGTATCCTTTAAATTGTGGATAGTGAGAAGCGGCTACTTGTTTTGTTGCGCTCACTTCTTTTGAGGTAGGTTCTTCGGTTTTTGAAGATGTCTTTTTTGAAGATGCTGAGGTAATTTCCGTAGAATCCTGTAATTCAATTCCGGCGCTATCCAGCAAATGAGAATAGGTGTAGATTGGGGCTTTAGTGCGCACGGCAAGTGCTACTGCATCGCTGGTTCGCGCATCGATAATTTCTTCGTGATCGCTGCGTGTACAGACTAAGCTTGAATAAAAAATTCCGTCTTGTAGTTTGTGAATAATTACCTCTTTGATGTGTATATGAAATCGATCAAAGCAGGTTTTTAACAGGTCGTGCGTTAGTGGTCTTGGCGGTTTTAAATCTTCTTCAATAGCTATGGCGATCGATTGTGCCTCGGCCGCACCAATAACTATGGGTAGTTTTCTGTTACCTTCTTCTTCGGCCAAAATAAGGGCATAAGCGCCCTGGCCAGTTTGACTGTATGAAATGCCCTTTACGGATAAACGTATCAAGTTCATAAGAGGGCAAAATAAGCGAATTTTAAGCGTTTTGAGACTTAAAACTTCTCAATTTTTCAATGAGCTCAGGAACTACCGTAAAGGCGTCGCCAACAACTCCGTAATCAGCGGCCTTGAAAAATGGGGCCTCAGGATCACTATTTATGACCACCTTGACTTTTGAGGCGTTTATTCCGGCTAGGTGCTGTATAGCTCCTGAAATTCCGATAGCGATGTATAGATTGGTGGCAACGGGCTTTCCAGTTTGACCTACGTGCTCACTATGTGGGCGCCATCCCATGTCAGAAACTGGTTTCGAACAAGCGGTGGCAGCACCTAGAACTTCGGCAAGCTCTTCGATCATGTGCCAATTTTCAGGACCTTTTAATCCTCTTCCGGCCGAAACCACAATGTCGGCATCTGCGATTGTCGCTTTGCCCATAGAGGTTGCGGTATTCGTGATTTGTATAGTGTCTGCAGTGGGATTAAGTTGCATCGACTCGATTGTAGCAGCCTTCTCAGACGGCTTTTCACCAAAGCTATTCTTATTTAAACCAATCAGCGTAATCGGAGCTTTCGAGGCAGAAAATGAAAATCCTTTATTGGTAAATACAGAACGCTTAAAGACCCAATTATTTTCTAACTGCTGCGGAAGATCTATAACCCCCGGCAGATAGCCAGCATCTAGTTTGGCTGCGAGCATACCCGAGAGATATTTTGCATCGGCACTGCTTCCAATAACCATGTAAGTTGCCTGTTGTGCAGTTGCGATTTCGGCAAGTGCGCTAGCGTATTTTTTGACCGTGAAGGTCTCGAATTCGCCTTGGTCTATATGAATGATTTTATCTAAACCACAGGGGTTAATCGATTCAGGAGTAGCGTTGTTAAAGGTGACGCCAACAGAGCTAACACCCAATTTTTTGGCAAGTTCACAGCCATAAGAGGCGAGCTCTAAAGCAGTCTTCTTGTAGGTTCTTTGTTCGGTTTCTAGGTATACAAGTACAGACATAATTATAGGACGTTAGCTTCTTTGTGTAACAATTGAATTAGGGTATCAAGGTCGCTTGGGTCTACCAGCGTCACAGCTGCCTTGGCAGCTGGTTTTTCGAATGTAATATCAAAGGTAAGCGATTGGGTGTCGCTCGGAGGAAGAACTTCGAGTGGTTTGGTGCGAGCGCTCATGATACCGCGCATGTTTGGGATTTTAAGATCAGACTCCTCAACAAGACCTTTTTGGGCACCAATAACAAGCGGAAGCGAACATGCTAATGTCTCGTTTCCACCGTCAATTTCTCGAATCGCCTTAGCACCCGACTCGGTTAGTTCTAAACCAACACAGGTATTGATAAAGTTGTATTCGCAGAATTCGGCGATCATGCCAGGAACCATGTTTCCGTTGTAATCAATCGACTCTCTTCCGCAGATCACTAGATCATATCCTTCCTTTTTTACCAGTTTGCTGAGCTCGTTGGCCACAAAAAAACCATCCTGTGGATGGGCATCAATACGGTATGCTTTGTTTGCACCAATGGCAAGTGCTTTTCTTAAGATAGGCTCTATAGACGCCTCGCCTACTGACGCTACGTGAACCTCAGCTCCTTGTTTTTCTTGGAGCCACACGGCGCGGGTGAGTCCGAATTCGTCATTTGGATTAATGACAAATTGAACACCGGTTGGGTCGAAGGTTTTGTGATCTGCCGTAAAATTGATTTTTGATGTAGTGTCGGGGACCGCACTTATACAAACAAGAATTTTCATAAAAACGAAATTGAGGGTCTTTCTCAAAGATAGTAAAATCGAACAAGATGCTATGCATGCATAATAAATTTTATTCGCTATATCTAGCTCTGCATAACGCTGAAAAGTTTTAAATTTGGCACCCAAGAAGAACTAATGTCTATGAAAACGATTCAATTTAGAGAGGCTATCGCTGAGGCTATGTCAGAGGAGATGCGTCGCGATGAAAGTATTTACCTAATGGGTGAAGAGGTTGCTGAATATAATGGTGCTTACAAGGCCTCTAAGGGAATGTTGGATGAGTTCGGCCCTAAACGGGTTATCGATACTCCGATTTCTGAACTAGGTTTTGCAGGAATTGGCGTAGGATCTGCAATGAACGGCAACCGCCCGATTATTGAATTCATGACCTTTAACTTCGCTCTTGTCGGTATTGATCAAATCATCAACAATGCCGCCAAAATGAGACAGATGTCAGGCGGACAATTTAATATACCGATCGTATTTAGAGGGCCAACTGCTTCTGCAGGTCAGCTCGCTGCAACCCACTCTCAAGCTTTTGAGAGCTGGTATGCAAATTGCCCGGGTTTAAAAGTGGTAGTTCCGTCTAACCCTGCTGATGCTAAGGGTCTTTTAAAAGCCGCAATTCGTGATCAGGACCCAGTTATATTTATGGAATCTGAGCAGATGTACGGCGATAAGGGAGAGGTGCCAGAAGGTGAATACCTCATCCCACTTGGAGTTGCTGATATCAAGCGAGAAGGGACCGACGTTACTGTCGTTTCTTTCGGTAAAATTATTAAAGAGGCCTACAAGGCAGCTGATCGCCTTGCAGAAGAAGGTATTTCGATTGAAATTATCGACCTCAGAACGATCCGCCCTATGGATCATGCTACCATTATCAATTCGGTTAAAAAAACGAATCGTTTAGTAGTTCTCGAAGAAGCTTGGCCTTTTGGAAACGTGGCTACAGAGATCGTTTATCAGGTCCAAGACAAAGCTTTCGATTATTTAGACGCTCCGATTGTTAAGATTAATACTGCGGATACACCTGCTCCTTATTCACCTGTTCTACTTAAAGAATGGTTGCCAAATGAAGACGATGTGATTAAAGCAGTTAAAAAAGTGCTTTACCGCTAGGATAAGAAAACGACAAGTAACTCCGCAGTCAGGCTATTGAAATACCTCACTGCGGAGTTTTTCATTTTGATAAATGTAGATTCCTTAACAATTGCAACAAATCGTATAAGTAGATTTTACTACTTTTGCCGGCACTAACTAATAGCTGTTATTTAAATATTTGAATATGGAGGCATTAATACCTTATTTATGGGCTTTCGGAATTGTAGGCCTAATCTATGTGTTTGTTAAAAACGCTTGGGTTTCGAAACAAGAAGTAGGAAATGAAAAAATGGCAAGAATAGCCAAAAATATTGCCGACGGTGCAATGTCATTTCTTAAAGCAGAGTATAAAATTTTAGCAATTTTTGTCGCTGCGGTTGCTGTTTTACTATTCTTTAAAGGCCAAAATGAAGCGGGATCAAACGGTTTAGTAGCTGTATCCTTTATAGTAGGAGCGATTTGTTCGGCTCTTGCAGGTTTTATTGGTATGCGCGTCGCCACCAAGGCAAACGTTAGAACTACTAATGCTGCCCGTACTTCCCTTTCAAAAGCGCTAGAAGTAGCCTTTGCTGGAGGTTCAGTAATGGGGCTTGGTGTTGTTGGTTTAGGAGTTGCCGGTCTAGGTCTTTTATTTACTATTTACAGTGCTCAAGGTTGGGGTATTGATGAGGTGCTGAATGTATTGTCAGGATTCTCATTAGGTGCTTCTTCTATCGCCCTTTTTGCACGTGTTGGTGGAGGTATTTATACCAAAGCAGCCGACGTTGGTGCTGACTTAGTGGGTAAAGTAGAAGCGGGTATCCCAGAAGATCACCCACTCAACCCTGCCACGATTGCAGATAATGTTGGAGATAACGTTGGGGATGTTGCCGGTATGGGAGCAGACCTTTTTGAATCATATGTAGGATCAATAATCGGAACTATGGTTCTGGGTGCGGCTTTTGCTACGCTTCCTGAATTCGCAGGTTCGTTTAATGGTTTGGGTGCAGTATACCTGCCTTTAGTGCTCGCTGCAGCCGGAATTATTATGTCGATAATCGGCACCTTTTTTGTACGCGTTAAAGAGGGTGGAAATCCACAGACCGCGTTAAACATGGGTGAGTTCGGATCTGCTGCCTTAATGCTTGTAGCTTCTTACTTCCTAATTGACCTTATGTTACCTGCTTCTTGGGTAGAAAATGGTAAAGAGTTTTCTTCATTAG
>CAZUBV010000072.1:0-7116 GCA_964618875.1 uncultured Flavobacteriaceae bacterium | reverse complement strand
CGGGTAACAACGACACCTTAAATGAAAATGAAACGGTTGTCCGCGCGCGATTGTATATCCCGTATCTCAAGGTGCCAAGCGCGTTTCAGGATACAGATAGCGACGGGGTTCAGGATGCATTTGATGTTGACCCTAACGATATCGATAGCGATAGTGACTCAGATGGACTTACTGACAATGAAGAACGATTAAGAGGAACAGATCCGTTGAACCCAGATACTGATGGTGATGGAATTAATGACGCAGATGACGATAGTACTCCCTCTAATTCCTATGCCCGACGCATTGCATTAGATAGTATTTATTCGTTTTCAGACAATACCGTGTTTGATCTCACTGTTCGACAGAGCAATTTTTATCTCTCTGATCAAGAGCCATCTAGCGGATTTTTAGACCCGGCTTCGTATTACTCTACTGATGCAAGTCGTTTTCAAGACTTTTTAGGTACGACCTTGTTCTCTGGAAGAGATACTATAAGCGAGTTTCAGTACATTGAATATCAGTTAGATGATCTAGACACTGCAGATGTTGATGAGTCTCAGCTTACCGATGCTAGTAAGACTAAAGACCCAGGTATATATGTTGATCTAGATCCAGAATTCTTTCAAACGATGATTCTAGATAAAGAAGGCGGACCTGAGTTATTATCGGCTTCAAATTTTAAAGATCATTTTAGAGGGATTCACCTTTCTCTTTCAGCTGAAAACGATTTAATGATGCTGCTGAATCTTACCTCTGGATATATCGAAATTGATTACACCTACGATTTCTGGAATACTCAAGGTGACGATGATGCGTCAAATGACGCCATCGATACCGAGGAGCGCAGTTTCCGATTGAATCTCGTTTCAGGGGGTGCATTTGGCATAACTAGCGGAAATGCCGTAAACACCTGGACCACTGAAAATTCGGTTGAAGTTTCTCAAACAGCTGATTTTGTTGATCGCCTATACCTTAAAGGAGGTAGCGGATATATTGGGCAATTTGAAATCCCATCCGACATCATCGACGAGATCAAGACTAATAATTGGCTTGTTAATGAGGCGAGTATTGTTTTTTACGTCGATCAGGATATAATGGCCCCGTTTACCGACCAACCCTCTCGACTATATGTGTACAAGGAAGGCTCCAATCAACCTGTTTACGATCCTAGAACAGAGACTTCTGAGTCAGAAACTCCTCTTGGCCTATTCTTAAACTACGATGGAATTTTACAATACGACGCTACTGGCACCCCATCGCATTACACCGTTCGCTTAACAGACTATTTAAACCACGTAGTTTTAAGAGATTCTGTTAATGTTCCTTTGAACATATCGCTAAGTGCGAATATTGCTTTTCCGCTTACCTATCCGGCACAAGTGTCTGGTTCTGAACAGGCCATTGACTATCCTCAAATGAGCTCGGCAACTCCGCTAAGCACGGTATTATACGGTTCAAGTTTGTCGGTTCCGGACGATAAGCGCCTAGCTCTCAGAATCTACTATACCGAGGTGAATCAGTAGCGGTAAAAGTGGTAATCCTAGAGATTCCGACGCTTTTGTTTCGCTGCTCAACCAGCTTATTTGCTACCTTTGCCCTTTAAACTTACCCAATTATGTGTGGAATTGTAGGATACATCGGAAGCCATCAGGCATTTCCAATACTTATCGAAGGACTGCAGCGACTAGAATATCGCGGCTATGACAGTGCTGGAATTATGTTGTATGACGGTTCCAAAACTAAGGTTAGTAAAACTAAGGGTAAGGTCTTCGATCTAAAAATAAAGGCAGACGGCGATAAAAATAATACCGGAACCCTCGGAATTGGCCACACCCGTTGGGCCACACATGGAGTTCCAAATGATGTCAACGCGCATCCGCACGTGTCAAACTCAGGTAGAATCGTTGCCATTCATAATGGGATTATCGAAAACTACGCACCTATTAAAACGACCCTTGAAAAACGAGGATACACTTTTCATTCTGATACCGATACCGAGGTTCTAGTAAACCTTATCGAGGAGATCCAGATCAAAGAAGAGGTTTCACTGGCTAAGGCTGTTCGTGTTGCTTTGAACGAAGTTGTTGGTGCGTATGCCTTGGTCGTTTTTGATATCGAAAATCCAGATACACTAGTCACTGCACGAATGGGTAGTCCACTTGCCATTGGTGTGGGTGAAAACGAATTTTTTGTTGCATCCGATGCGAGTCCGTTTATCGAATACACCTCAAATGCGATCTACCTAGAAGATGCCGAGATGGCTGTAATTAAGCCTGGCAAAGAGGTTTCGATACGGAAAATATCAAGCGACAAGCAGGTTGATCCGTTCATTCATGAATTGAAACTCTCGCTCGATAAGATTGAAAAAGGTGGATACGACCATTTCATGCTCAAGGAAATTTACGAGCAGCCAAAAGCGATTAGAGATACCTATCGCGGTCGATTACGTATCGAATCCGGACTCATCAAAATGGCAGGGGTCGATGACCACCTCAATAAATTCCTCAATGCCAAGCGCATTATTATTGCTGCCTGCGGTACTTCTTGGCATGCCGGCCTTGTGGCGGAGTATATCTTCGAAGATCTGGCACGTATTGCTGTAGAGGTAGAATATGCGTCTGAATTTAGATATAGAAACCCTGTGATTGGACCTGGAGATGTGCTTATTGCTATTTCTCAATCGGGCGAAACAGCGGATACGTTAGCCGCCATCAAAATGGCCAAAAGTAGAGGAGCATTTGTTTTTGGAGTATGTAATGTGGTCGGTTCATCGATTGCTCGTGAAACCCATGCAGGAGCCTATACGCACGCGGGACCAGAGATTGGTGTGGCTTCAACCAAAGCGTTCACTACCCAAATTACCGTCCTTACGCTTATTGCCCTAAAACTAGCCAAGGAAAAAGGCTCAATCGGAGATTCAGAATACAATCACTTACTAAACGAGCTGAATGCTATTCCATCTCATGTTGAAACGGTTTTAAAATCGGATGCGCATATCAAAGGCATTGCCGAAGTCTATTACCAATCTACCAATAGCTTGTATTTGGGCCGAGGGTATAATTTTCCAGTCGCGCTTGAAGGTGCTCTTAAGCTCAAAGAGATTTCGTATATCCACGCCGAAGGCTATCCAGCCGCCGAAATGAAACACGGTCCTATTGCACTAATCGACGAATCGATGCCGGTCGTAGTTATTGCCACAAGAAAGGGTCACTACGAAAAAGTGGTGAGTAATATTCAAGAGATTAAATCGCGCAAAGGGAAAATCATTGCGATTGTAACCGAAGGAGATACCCAAGTAGCTGAGCTTGCCGATCACTGTATCGAAGTTCCTGAAGTAGAAGAAGCGCTAAGCCCGATTTTAACTACGATTCCATTGCAGCTATTATCTTATCATATAGCAATTCTTAGAGGTTGTAATGTAGATCAACCTCGAAACTTGGCGAAATCGGTTACGGTGGAGTAATTCGAAATGACGTGTAACCCCCTATTTAAAACACCTACGCTTCAAACTGACCGATTAATTCTTAGGTCCGCAATCGAAACGGATTTTGAGGATTTGTTTGCCTTAGGTTCAGACCCCGAGGTATGGGCACTTCATTCTGAAAAAGATCGGTACACGTTGCCTAAATTTAAAAGCTATTTCGAAGGTGGTCTGAATAATGATCTGGGCGCCTATACGATTACTTACCGTCCAGAAAATCGAATCATCGGCTTTACACGCTATTACGATCTTACACCAGAGGCCAATTCAGTGAAAATCGGATACACGTTTATTGCTAAGGAATTCTGGGGAACAGGCATAAACACTGAATTAAAATTAGTGCTACTTAATCATGCATTTACCCAAGTTAGTAGGGTAATTTTTGAGGTTTTTGAACAGAATATTCGCTCGCAAAAGGCCGTGTTGAAGTTAGGTGCCGCAGAGGTTGAACCTCTTGGTGATCGCAAGAGGTTTGTTATTGAAAAACAACTATTCAAACGTAACATTAACGACGCCTAGTCGTCTATTCCTAAAACAAAACAATCTTGAAACATTACTTTACCCTGATACTTTCTTTAGTAATCACCCTTGGCATGGCTCAGAGCCCCATTAAAGAGCGAAAACTTATGGGTCAGTGGGAACTTAAAATTGATATCGAAAAGGCCATTGAAGAAGAAGCTAAGGAAATGAATCTTTTTGAAAAGATGGTTGCGGGCGCGGTTTCGGGTTTTGTAGATGAGGCACTTTCATCGATTCAGATGGTTTTTGAATTTCAATCGAACGACCGGGTGAAGCTAACGGTAATAAGTGGAGATGACGCTCCAACAATCGAAGATTTGCGCTATACCCTTATTGAGGGCAAGCTATATATTGAAGATTTTGATTCCGATAACGCCAAATTAGATTTTGATGGCTATTGGATGTGGCAAGACGACCGCCTGGTTAATTTCGATAAAGACGGTGCCATGAATAAAAATGTCTACATGATCCGTAGCGGAAAGTAGCACATTCACTAGTTTAGCGGCGTGAATCAGTCGTTTAGCGCCTTATTGCGAAAATTTCTTATCTGGAAGTACAAGCATATTTCTGAACGGAATTTTGTGCTTTTACTCAGTGCATTAATTGGTTTGTTTGCCGGACTGATCGCTGTATTGATCAAGAATTTAACCTTTGGAATAGCGTATCTAGGCTCTTTGGGTTTATCATTGACCCAAAACGGACTGTACTTTATTTTACCGGTTATCGGTCTTGGAGCGGTGTATTTTGTGCTTCATAAGCTCTATCGAAAAGGGGTTTTTCAACCGATAGCGACTGTGCTCTTTGCACTCTCGAAAAAAGGGGCAAAAATAGAATTCAACAAATTTTATATGCCACTTATTACGGCTCCCTTAACTGTTGGATTCGGAGGGTCTGTGGGTCTTATGAGTCCTGCAATTCTTTCGGCTTCTGCGGCCTCATCGGGCATCGGAGACCTGTTTCATCTGAATCGAAAGACAAGACAATTACTCATAGGCTGTGCTACATCGGGGGTTATCGCGGCCAGTTTTCAATCGCCTATTGCTGCGGTAATTTTCGCAATTGAAATTTTTAGTCTAGACCTAACATTTGCCTCGCTACTTCCACTTTTGATTGCTTCGCTCGTTTCTGTGATTACCTCTTTTTTGGTGGTTGGCGATCAATTGCTTTTTACTTTCGAGTTAAGTGAGGGGTTTGTCGTTTCAGACACCTTGTTTTATCTAATTCTGGGTCTGGCAGCAGGGCTAGTATCTATCTATTTTCACAAGGCTCACTTTGCCATTACCAAAGCTTTTGAGCGTGTGCGATCTAAAGCCGCCCGATTTTTAATCGGCGGCGGCATAATGGGGGTTATGCTTTATTTAATTCCGCCTTTGTACGGTGAGGGCTACGGGGTGATTAATGCCTTACTCTCTGGAAATCATCTCAGTGTAATCGAAGGTTCGGTTCTGAATGTTTGGTCTGAACACGCTTTTGTGGTAATTGGCCTGTTACTTGGAATTACCTTGTTTAAATCGCTGGCGATGACCCTTACGATTGCTTCCGGCGGAACGGGCGGAATTATAATTCCGGCCCTTGTCATGGGAAGTGCACTCGGTAATGCTGTTGGGAAAGCCTTAAACCAACTTGGTTTTTCGGTTTCTGAGACCAATTTCACTCTTATTGGTATGGCCGGTATTTTAGCAGGAGTTCTGCAGGCACCGCTTACTGCCATCTTTTTAATTGCGGAGATCACTGGAGGGTATGAGCTTTTTATTCCGCTGATGCTCTGCGTATCTATGGCTTATTTGATTGCTAAGAATAATCTGAGCCATACTATATATACTAAGGAACTTGCTGAGAAGGATGCCTTACTTACCTATAATAAAGATCAGAGTGTACTTACGCTTATGAATTTAGATTCGGTGATCGAACAGAATTTTGTTACACTTCGCCCTGAAATGACACTAAGAGAATTACTTGAAGAGGGAGTGGCTAAATCAAGTCGCAATCTTTTTCCGGTGGTAGATGCGGATGAACACCTTGAGGGAATTCTACTTCTCGATGATATTCGCTCGGTTATGTTTGATCAAAATCTGTACGATCAGACTTATGTACGTAATTACATGACGCGTCCGCCTGAACTTATTGACTATACGAAGGATACTATGCAGCGAGTCATGCAGCGTTTTCAAGATACGGGAGCTTGGAATTTACCGGTAATGAAAGATGGTAAATATTACGGTTTTGTGTCAAAATCTAAGTTACTTACCGCTTATCGAAGAGAGCTGATCAATTATAGCGCTTAATTGATTTTCAGTCCGTTAAGTTCTAATTATTGATTTATAATTGCCATATACTACAGCTTTAATAGCGTAGCGCTATAGAATTTATCAAATTCACAACGGCTTGAAAAAAAGCCTTATCTTTCCCCCCACAAACTGGCTTAAACAAATCTAATTATCACATGATGAAAAAGTTAATTCTTGTACTTAGCATCCTTTCAAGTGCTTTTGCGCTGGCTCAGACTAGCGTAAGCGGAAAGGTTGTTGATCAAAACGGTGCTCCCGTTGCAAATGCAAACGTTATTGTTGCTGGGCAATCAGACGGAGCCGTTGCAGATTTTGATGGAAACTTTGCGTTTACTACTTCGGCTACTCCTCCGTTCTCGGTTCGAGTTTCTAGCTTGGGGTACACAACAGCTACGGTTACTTTCTCTGGTTCTGCACTTACAGTAACTCTAAATGAGTCCTCCACTGCGCTTGATGAAATTGTAATTTCTGCTTCTAGAACACCTGAGCGTATTTTCGAATCTCCGGTTTCAGTAGAGCGATTCGGACTTGCACAAATTCAGAATGCAACCGCTGAAAGCTTCTATGGTAGCTTACAAAACTTAAAAGGTGTTGACATCAATACCAACTCACTTACCTTTCAATCGATCAACACTCGTGGTTTTGCCACTTTCGCAAACACAAGATTCTTACAACTCGTTGATGGAATGGACAACACAGCTCCTGGTCTAAACTTCGTACTAGGTAACCTAGTAGGGATGTCAGAGCTTGATGTGGCAAGTGTAGAGATTCTTCCGGGTGCTTCTTCTGCCCTTTATGGTGCGGGAGCATTTAACGGTATTTTATTTATGACCTCAAAAGACCCAT
>CAZUBV010000071.1:0-7258 GCA_964618875.1 uncultured Flavobacteriaceae bacterium | reverse complement strand
TTAGGTGGGCTTTATTTAATTTTCACCAAGATAGCTAGTTGGAGAATCATGTTAAGCGCCGTAATTGGTGCCTTAACTATGGGGCTCATTTTCAATGGAGTCGTAGAAATGGGATGGATTGGATCGTACAGTAAGTTTTACAGTCTAATGGCGTTTGATTTTTGGAAACACCTTATCGTCGGTGGCCTTGCTTTCGGTATTGTGTATATGGCTACCGATCCTGTTACCGGATCACAAACTAATCGTGGTAAATGGTTTTATGGATTTTTCATCGGATTTATATCTGTAATGATTCGAGTATTCAACCCAGGTTATCCAGAAGGGGTATTTCTTGCTATTCTACTTATGAACGTATTCGCACCAACGATCGATCATTATGTCGTTCAGGCTAATGTAAAGAGAAGAAAAAAGAGAGCGGAAAGTGCTGTTGTATACACAAAAGATGCTATTGTTGAACTCGAAGCTCAATCTGTTTAATTTATCTTATTATGGCTTTTAATACCGATAAAAACTCATACACCATTATTTTTTCAGTTGTAATGGTAATTGTCGTAGGATCTGTGCTTGCGCTTGCCGCTACTGGTCTGAAAGATAAGATTGCTGAAAATCAGCGCTTCGAAAAGCAACAGAACATATTATACGCTATGGGTGTTCATGCCAATAGTGATGAAGGTAGCGTGAATTTTGTCCCTACATCTGAAGTATCTGATCGATTTACGGCATTAATTAAAGATCAGTATGTAATTGTTGACGGAAAGGCTGAGTCTTTTGAAGATGCCTATTTCAAAATCGATTTAAAGAAGGAACTTGACCTAATCAAATCTGGAAAACCGGGTAAACTCCCTTTATTTATCGGAGAAAACCAGGGGAGTAGATATTATATTTTACCCATGTACGGAAAGGGTTTGTGGGACGCCATTTGGGGGTATTTAGCCCTAGATGAAAACCTTGAGATTGCTGGTGTATATTTTGACCACAAGGGTGAAACCCCAGGATTAGGTGCGAACATCAAAATGCGTTTTTTCATGGATGATTTCGAAGGAGAAAGCATCTACCGTGATGGAAAGTTCCAAGGTATTGCCGTTGTAAAGGGAAATAATGACCCACTTAACCAGGACAAGGCTGATGGGCAAGTTGATGCCCTAGCTGGTGCTACTATTACGGGTAATGGGGTGACTGATATGATTACCGAGAGTGTTAAGCTCTATCAACCTTATTTAGAAACATTAAGAATTCAATAGATATGGCGCTACTTTCTAAAAAAGACGCAAGTCTCATTCTAGATCCATTGGCGGATAATAATCCTATTACCATTCAGGTTTTAGGTATTTGTTCGGCCCTTGCGATTACTGCTGAGCTCAAGGCTTCACTTGTTATGGCGTTTTCGGTACTCTTTGTTCTTGGAGCCGGTAACGTAGTAATCTCCTTACTTCGAAATGTGATTCCTTCAAAGATTCGAATCATTGTTCAGTTAGTTGTTGTCGCTACCCTTGTGATTATTGTCGATCAAGTCCTTAAGGCCTTTGCTTATGAACTTAGTAAGACACTTTCGGTCTTTGTAGGTCTTATCATTACTAATTGTATTATCATGGGCCGTTTCGAGGCGTTTGCACTGGGTAATGGGCCATGGAAATCGTTTCTTGATGGTATTGGTAACGCCCTAGGATATGGCGTTATTTTGATCATTATAGGGTTCTTTAGAGAGTTACTCGGTTCAGGTACCCTTCTTGGTATTCCTGTTCTCGGAGATCCGATTGCCAAAACTGGTTTGTACGCATACGGATATGAAAACAACGGGTTTATGATTATCCCTCCGGCAGCGCTTATTGTTGTAGGAATTATTATTTGGGTTCAGCGTTCGCGTAACCCTTCATTAGTTGAAGAAGCTTAAGATTTAAGATATGTTAGAGCATTTAGAATTGTTTTTTAAATCGATTTTTATCGATAACATGGTTTTCGCGGTGTTTTTAGGAATGTGTTCGTACTTAGCTGTTTCTAAAAAGGTGTCTACTGCAGTAGGTTTAGGTGCAGCTGTCATCTTTGTTCTCGCGGTAACGGTTCCGATGAACTGGCTACTTGATCAATATATTTTACAACCAGGTGCACTTTCATGGTTGGGTGAGGAGTATGCTGCTTATGATCTCAGCTTTCTGTCGTTTATTCTTTTCATTGCAACCATTGCTACTATGGTGCAATTGGTAGAGATTGTTGTAGAGAAATTTGCTCCTGCATTATATAATTCATTGGGTATTTTCTTGCCACTTATCGCGGTGAATTGCGCGATTCTTGGAGGGTCACTTTTTATGCAAGCACGTGAAATTCCTAATCTAGCCCTAGCTTTTAATTACGGTGTGAGTTCGGGTATTGGTTGGTTTCTAGCGATTTTAGCTATTGCAGCGATTCGTGAAAAGATTCGCTATTCAGCAGTTCCAGCTCCTTTACGTGGATTAGGAATTACCTTTATAATCACCGGGCTTATGGGTATTGGATTTCAGAGTTTTGGTGGTATGCTAACTGGAGATAATGAACCACCGGTTGCAGAAACCACTGTTGTCGTATCTGAGCCAGTTGAAAATTCAATTCAAACTGAAAACACTCCTCAGGAGCCTGAATTGAATACCGAAACGACGGAGTCTACTGAACCTATCGCATCTACTTATTAACGCGTTTAAAGATTGTATTTATGTTGTTAGCAGCTATTGGAGGAACTGTAATTGTAACCGTTGCGGCCTTTTTATTACTAACCTTACTTCTAGTTGGTTTGTTGTTGTACACCAAGCAAAAGCTTTCACCTTCTGGACCGGTTACGATTACAATCAACGGTGAACGAAAAATAGAGGTTCCTTCGGGCTCTTCGTTACTATCTACTCTAGGTAATCAAAAAGTTTTCTTGCCTTCGGCTTGTGGTGGTGGTGGTACTTGTATTCAGTGTGAATGCCATGTGCTTTCGGGTGGTGGCGAGGCCCTTCCAACAGAAACACCTCACTTTTCTAAAAAGGAACTTCAGCATGGCGCTCGTCTGGCTTGTCAGGTAAAAGTGAAACAAGACATGGAAATTGAGATTCCTGAGGAGGTCTTCGGAATTAAGAAATGGCAAGGTAAAGTTGTTCGTAACTATAATGTTGCTTCGTTTATTAAGGAATTTGTTGTTGAGATTCCAGAAGACATGAATTACAAGGCGGGGGGGTATATACAAATTGAAATTCCTGCATGTGAGGTAAAATACAGTGATATGGACATTACCGCTCACCCTGAGGAGCATGATGATCCAAATAAGTTTAAAGCGGAGTGGGATAAATTCAATTTATGGCCACTTGTAATGAAAAATCCGGAGCTTGTAGAGCGTGCGTATTCTATGGCTTCTTACCCTGCTGAAGGAAGAGAGGTTATGTTAAATGTACGTATTGCCACTCCACCTTGGGATCGCAATAAGAATGGATGGGCAGATGTAAATCCTGGGGTTGCTTCCTCGTATATTTTCAGCCTTAAGGCAGGAGACCCGGTTACTATTTCAGGCCCGTTTGGTGAATTCTTTATTAATGAGTCTGAATCCGAAATGTTGTATGTAGGTGGTGGTGCAGGTATGGCTCCGATGCGTTCGCATTTGTATCATTTGTTTAAGACACTTCGTACGAACCGTAAAGTGACTTACTGGTATGGTGGTAGATCAAAACGTGAGTTATTCTATATAGACCACTTTAAGAAATTAGAGCAAGAGTTTCCAAACTTTAAGTTCTATATGGCACTTTCCGAGCCATTAGAGGAGGATAATTGGAAGGTTAAGAAAGACATTAACGATACGGAAGGTGATGGTTTTGTCGGATTTATTCACAACTGTGTAATTGATCAGTATTTAAATCATCATGAGACTCCAGAGGATATTGAATTGTATTTCTGTGGACCACCACTTATGAATCAAGCTGTTCAAAAAATGGGGGAAGACTTTGGTATCCCTGATGAGAACATCCGCTTTGACGACTTTGGTGGATGATACATTGAACGAAGCCGACACCGTAAGTTGTCGGCTTTTTAATTTTTAGCTTCGATGCTTAGTGATCAAGAGCTTCATCAAATTGCCATGAATCTTGTTGGAAAACAGCTAGAGTCTAATTCGTATGAATTTTTAGGGGTAAACTCTAAACTAGGGGTTGATCCTCAATTTGTATGTACTAAGGATCGAAAACTATATTTCGTGGTGGTTCGTGCTTTTTGCTATCCGAATGATCCACTCTCTCCAGATACTGGGCTTATTAAGAAGGTGAAAGAGCATGCCGAAAAATTTGAGGCGGTTACCTATTTTGCTGGAGTTGGGGTGTATCACCCCGAGGATTCAAAGCTTCAGGTATCTAAGCAATCAGGCTATCATTTAGATTTTAAAGGACTGTACTTAGCCAGCGAACTGCTATGAAACAAGCACGTTTATTTCTTCTCTTATTCGTATTTCTGATGAGCTGCAGTTCACCTATAGAGCGGCAGCAATTTTCGGGAAATGCACTCGGAACTACGTATACGATACTCACGTATGCGAGTACATCTATTGAATTGGATCAGGAGCTCTCCGGACTTTTTGATCGTATGAATCAATCCATGTCGACCTATCATCCTAACTCGGATATTAGCAGGATTAATCGTGGCGATTCGCTTGTTCAAGTAGATTCGTTGTTTCGATTTGTTTTTAATCTTTCCAATGAGGTTTATGTTAATTCTTCTGGGTATTTCGATCCTACTGTTGGCGTTCTTGTGAATGCTTGGGGTTTTGGACCGTCTGAGCAGGTTTCTCTAGAATCTCAGATGCTAGATAGTTTAAAGAGGTATGTTGGTTTTGATAAAGTGCGGTTAGATAATAAAGGTCGTGTTATCAAGGCGAATCCGAGTATTCAATTTGATTTTAATGCCATTGCGAAAGGTTATGCTTTAGACTTAATCGCTGAAATCCTTAATCAAAAAGGATTGGATAACTACCTTATCGAACTAGGAGGAGAAATCGTTGCTAAAGGTATAAATGTGGAGCGAAGTGGTCCATGGGTGGTGGGTATTGATGATCCACTAGCCGAAGAAGGAACTCGAGAATTAACGCGTATTATTACCCTTTCAGATGCCGCGATGGCCACCTCAGGTAACTACCGAAAATTTAGAATGGATCCGATTTCTGGCAAAAAATATGCGCATACGATTAATCCAATTACAGGGAGAGCAGAACCATCAAATGTGCTTTCTGCAAGTGTTATAGCTTCAGATTGTGCCACTGCTGACGCCTATGCAACTGCTCTAATGGCAATGCCGATGGATGTTTCGCTACCAATGATCGACAAGTTAAGCGAACTCTCGGTCTATTTGATTTATGTTGACTCCGACGGTGAAACCATCAAAACGTATGAAAGTGGGTTATTTAAAGTGGACGTCGAATAATCGGAAGAATTTCATTTTTATCTAATACGTACGTTTGAATTTCTTCTTCGGAAAAATACGTACCTACGTTTATGGCCTCGATTTGAAAACCTACAGCGGTCAGTCGCTCAAAAAAATCTACTCTTCCATACCAGCGAACGTGATCGTACTGACCAAAGTGGATGGTGCGCGCGGCAGGATCAGTGATATCCCAATTTTCGTAAGTTATATCTCGATTAGCCTGCATAGGTACTTGCACTATTCCCCATCCTCCTGGACGCAATATTCTAAACAATTCACTCATTGCTAGCTGATCATCTGTAATGTGTTCTAATACGTGATTACAGAACACACAATCGAATGTGCAATCTGCAAAGGGCATTTTAGTTATGTCGCCATGAACACTTGCAAGAGGAGAGTTTAGATCAAATGTGGTGTAATTAATATGCGATTGGTTTTTTAATATCGAGTAAAAACATTGTTCTGGTGCAATATGTAAGAGATCGATGGGTTTGTCACTTGTAAAGAGACTCGTTTCTCGGTTTACATAAAGCCAAAGTGATCGGTGTCTCTCTAGAGATAGGGTTGAGGGTGAGAGAACTCCTTTTCGAACATGCTCATAACCGTAAGGCATAAATGAGCGGAAACTACTGCCGTCAATCGGGTCAACTACCCCTTTTCCCTTATACCAAAGTTTAAGCAGCGGTCTTAGTATAAAGCTCAAGCGAATCAGCCAAGGCCTAGGAATGCATTTTAGTAAGAGCTTAATTAGGCTCATAATTTCTACTTGAAGGGCTCTTCTTCGCTCGATTCTATACCTAATGCGTCATAAATGTACTGAAAGGTAGAGAGTAGTTTAGGTTTGCCATCTACAATAGCAATGTTGTGTTCAAAGTGTGCAGAGGGCTTTCCGTCGGCTGTTTTGATCGTCCAACCATCACTTCCTTGTATGATTCTATAGGTGCCCATATTGATCATGGGTTCAATGGCAACGGCTAAGCCTTCTTGGAATATTTTTCCTCTGCCGCGTTTGCCGTAATTCGGCATTTCTGGACCTTCGTGTAAGCTAGTACCAAGCCCGTGTCCTACGAGTTCTCGAACTACACCATATCCTTTGGCCTCATTGTATTGCTGTATAGCGAACCCAACATCGCCAACTCGGTTTCCGATTTTAAAATGCGAAACACCTACATAAAGGGACTCCTTTGCCGTTCTCAGTAATTCTTTGGTTTGTTGAGCAACTTCACCTACTTCGAAGGTGTAGGCATGATCACCGAAATAGCCATTTTTGAGCACACCACAATCAATAGATATGATATCTCCATCTTTAAGTGCTGTAGTACCCGGGATTCCGTGAACCACCTGTTCATTCGGACTCCAGTTGAGGGTATTTGGAAAGTCATACATTCCTAAAAATCCGGGTTCCCCTCCGTGATCTCGAATAAACTCTTCAGCTAGCTTGTCAAGGGTAAGCGGCATTGCACCGGGTTTTACCTCACGTGCCAACATTCCTAATGTCTTTGAAACCAGTTGAGCGCTCTCACGCATCAGCTCTAATTGCTCTGGAGTTTTTAAAATTACCGCTCCCATTTACACTAGTGACTTTTGTGTCATCGATTCGGGTTGTTGTATACCCATTAGTTTTAGAATAGTAGGTGCTATATCACCAAGAACCCCATCGCTCACCTGGGTCAACTCTTTATCGACTAGAATTACAGGTACTGGATTGGTGGTATGCGCTGTATTTGGACTTCCGTCTGGATTGACCATAGTATCGCAATTACCGTGATCAGCAATCACAAGGGTGGTGTACCCAGCAGATAAGGCTTCAGTAATCAAACTGTCTGCGCAACTATCAACGGTTTCGCAG
>CAZUBV010000070.1:0-7309 GCA_964618875.1 uncultured Flavobacteriaceae bacterium | reverse complement strand
CCTCTGGGTCCCTATTTTGTGGGTAATTACCGCCTCAAGATAGGAAAGTGGCTGAAAATATGCTGATCGCAAGCCTGACTTCTTGGGTTTTAATACCCCTCGAACCAAGTAAGATTGTATTCCCAGCTCACGAGTGTAGGCCTTAACGATCAGACTGGTTTCTCCGTATCTGATGCTACCTAAAACAACTAGTGAGCTGTGAATAGTCTGTTGAGTGGACAAAAGAACCGTTTAAATCACGCCTTGGGCTAACATTGCATCTGCTACTTTTACAAAGCCCGCAATATTTGCTCCTTTTACATAATTACAATAGCCGTTCTCTTCCATTCCGTATCGGGTGCAAGAGTCGTGAATATCCTTCATAATGACCTTTAATCGCTGATCTACCTCTTCACGAGTCCAGCTAATACGGAGTGAGTTTTGCGACATTTCAAGACCTGAAGTGGCAACTCCTCCGGCATTAGAAGCCTTGCCTGGAGCAAAGAGAATTCTACGCTCGTTAAATAAATGAATCGCCTCTGGGGTTGATGGCATATTCGCCCCTTCAGAAACAGCAATTAACCCATTACTTAATAAAATAGCTGCTGCTGCTCCATCTAACTCGTTTTGAGTTGCACAGGGTAATGCGATTTGACAAGGCACACCCCATGGACGTTCTCCCTCGTGATAAGTTGCTTTTGGATAAGCTGTCACATATTCTGAGATTCGACCTCTTTTCACGTTCTTAAGCTCTTTAATGAACGCTAATTTCTCAAAATCAATACCATCGGCATCGTAAATGTATCCAGCCGAATCTGAAAGAGTAAGTACCTTTCCTCCCAATTGCAACACTTTCTCAGCGGCAAACTGTGCTACATTTCCTGATCCAGAGATTACTACAGTTTTGCCTTCAATAGTTTCTCCTTTCGTCTCAAGCATACTTTGAGCAAAATAAACTGTACCATAGCCTGTAGCTTCAGGGCGAATTTGAGAACCACCCCAGCTCAAACCTTTTCCGGTCAGCACACCAGTAAACTCGTTTCTAATTTTTTTATACGCTCCAAAAAGGAATCCAATTTCGCGTGCTCCAACACCGATATCTCCAGCGGGAACATCGGTATTTGGTCCAATATGACGACACAATTCAGTCATAAACGCATGGCAAAAGCGCATAATTTCATCGTCAGACTTCCCTTTGGGGTCAAAATCTGAACCTCCCTTAGCACCTCCCATGGGGAGGGTAGTTAGGCTATTTTTAAATACTTGCTCAAAAGCTAAAAACTTCAGCACGCTTGCGTTTACTGTAGGGTGAAATCGCAATCCTCCCTTGTAGGGCCCGATCGCCGAGTTCATTTGAATGCGATAGCCCCGATTCACATGAATCTCTCCACTATCATCAACCCAAGCCACACGGAAAGAAATCAAACGTTCCGGCTCAACCATTCTAAGAAGAATATTCTTACCATGATAAATATCGTGTTGAACGATATACGGAATAACGGTTTCTGCAACCTCTTGAACCGCTTGAATAAACTCGGGTTCGTGTCCGTTTCTGACCTTAACTTCATTCATGAAGGTCTCGATAGCTGCCGTAGTATCTATATGCATCTTTAATGGATTAAAAATCTGAGCGCAAAATTATGCTATTTCCGTTTTTCAAAGGGGGGTAAATTATCATATTCTCAAAGATTAAGTTTCTAGGGTAGTCCGTTTACTTCTGTATTTTTGCACCAAAGAATAACTCAATGAAGCGAATTTACCACTTAGCCAGTTGTCAAAGCTGCCAAAAGGCACTAAAGTTATTATCTCCAGATCATTCAACACAATTAGTAGAAATTAAATCGGAAGGGATTTCAGAAGATGCGCTAGACCATATGGCAAAGCTCTCTGGAAGCTACGAATCGCTCTTTAGCCGAAGAGCACAGCTGTATAAACAACGAGGGCTAGCGAGTAAAAAATTAACTGAAAGTGATTATCGCTCTCTAATTATAGAACACTACACCTTTTTAAAACGACCCGTTGTCGTAACCGACGCCCATGTTTTTGCCGGTTATGCAAAAGCTACGTTAGAGGCTGCCAAAGCGGCACTTGCCGAATGAATCGTCGGTTACTAGCATTCTTAGCAGCATTCGGCGCCACCTCGATCTATGCGCTTAATCATACCCTGGCCAAAGGGCTTATGCCAATCTACATAAAACCTTTTGGATTTATTTTCATGCGGGTAGTTGGAGCCTTCTTGCTATTCTGGGGATTATCTCTTTTCAAAAAGTCTGAAAAAATAGATCGCGCCGACTGGCCAAAAATTGCGCTCGCCAGTTTATTCGGAGCGAGCATAAATATGCTTTCCTTTTTCAAAGGCCTAGAACTTTCTACCCCAATTAATAGTGCAGTTCTTGTCACGATTACCCCGATATGTACGCTGATCTTATCCGCTGTGCTGCTCAAAGAGCCCATTACTAAGAATAAAACTATTGGAGTAGCCTTAGGCCTGATCGGCGCACTTTCGCTAGTACTTTTCGGAAGCGAACTGCGATCAGATGCACCAAACATACGTTTAGGAAACACCCTGTTCATAATCAATGCGCTCTCTTACGGGGCTTACCTGGTACTCACGCGTTCTCTTGTTCAAAAATACCATCCGTTCACATTACTTAAGTGGCTATTTACCTTCTCGTTACTGATTAATCTACCGATAACATTCAGAGATTTTTTAGAAATACAATGGCAAGAGCTCCCAGTCTGGACGTATGGAACAATCGCTTTTGTAATTGTTGGTGTGACCTTTTTAACCTATTTATTTAACGCCTTCGCCATGACCGAACTCAAAGCTTCTACCATAGGGGTTTTTACTTATGTACAACCGGTGATGGGTATATTTTTCGCTATACTATCCGGAAAAGATCAGTTTACTCTGGTAAAATTTACAGCCGCAATGCTGGTTATTTTCGGGGTATATCTAGCAAGCAAACGGATATCTAAAACTAGGACCACCTAAGTTTCGTAGCTTTATACAAATTGATTGAGATGAAATCACTTCCCGCTTGTTTTAATGGGTTAGAGCTCCCCGCAATTGCAGCTCCCATGTTCTTGGTTTCTGGACCAGAACTAGTTATCGAATGTTGTAAAAATGGAGTAGTAGGAACGTTCCCTGCTCTAAATCAGCGTGATAGCGAAGGGTTTGAAAACTGGTTAATCGAAATTAAGACTGCTCTAGCTGATTTTGAGAGCGAATCCGGAAAAAAGGCGGCTCCTTTTGGTGTAAACCTTATTGTTCACCCTTCCAATACGCGCCTAGAAGAAGATGTGAAACTTTGTGTCAAACACAAAGTTCCGCTTGTAATTACTTCTCTAGGAGCTATCTCAATTTTAGTAGATGCAATCCATTCGTATGGCGGATTAGTTTTTCATGATATCGTTAAGAAAAGACACGCCGAAAAAGCGGCAGAGGCAGGAGTAGACGGACTTATTCTAGTATCCGCCGGAGCTGGAGGTCATTCCGGAACTATTAATCCGATGGCGCTCATTAAAGACGTTCGAAAAGTCTTCAATAAAACTATTGTTATTGCAGGCTCGATTAGTACTGGCGAAGATATTGCTTCTGTAATGCAGATGGGCGCAGACCTCGCCTACATGGGTACTCGATTCATTAATACTAAAGAAAGTCGCGCCCCTGAAGCCTATAAAGACATGGTTATCGAAACCACTGCAAGCAATATTGTGCACACGGCGGCAGTTTCTGGAATACCAGCAAATTTTATGGAGCCTAGCCTAAATGCTGCCGGAATAAAACCCGAAGACTATGCACGATCAGCAAAACTAGATCCAGGCCTTGATATGAATTCAGAGGCAAAGGCTTGGAAAACGATTTGGTCGGCAGGACATGGTGTAAGTGCTATTGAAGATTCTCCCTCAACTAAGGAACTTATCGAAAGGCTCAAAAAAGAATTCTTAGAGGCGTTAGAGATGCAACAAGAGCGCTTAATTCGGTATAAAGCGGGTAAATAGTTGTCTAAAACTACAGTCCGCGCTAATTTTATCAAAAAATAATATCATGCGTAAATCACTTACCCTTTTAGGCTTAGCCTTGGTTATTATAAGTTGTGGTGAAAGCCCGAAAAAAGAGAATGGCTCGTTCGAAGTAACCCGCAAGAAAGAAACCACATCGAAATCGGCCCCAATGTCAGAAGTTCCAGTTGACTTATCCAATAAAGGTATTGGTCCTATTACTGCTTATACTTTCGAGAGCGCAATCAACACGGATCTCGCTGAAAAAGGAAAAGGAATCTACGCTGCAAAATGTACCGCTTGTCACCTTGTTGATCGCCGCATGATTGGACCCGCAATGAAAGGTGTATATGACCGAAGAAGTCCTGAATGGGTGTTGAACATGCTTCTGAATACCAATGAAATGCTCCAAAAAGACCCTATTGCTATTGCTTTACTCAAAGAATACAACAACGCGCTTATGATCAATCAGAACTTAAGCGAAGAAGATGCCAAAGCAGTCGCCGAGTACCTACGAACGCTCTAAGTATGTCTGATAGTCGACCGATTACGGTCTTAGGAGGAGGAAGTTTTGGCACTGCCTTAGTTAAAATTCTAAACGATAACGGAAGGCAAGTTGTTTGGTACGTACGAGAGCCCGAAGGTGTTGATCATATACGATCTACGGGAAGCAATCCACACTACTTAACATCTGTTGTACTCAATACCGAGATTTTACAGGTTACTTCAAGCATCATTGAAGCTATCGAAGGCTCTGACACCATCATTATCGCTATTCCATCGGCCTTTCTGTATCAATCCATACAACCCCATCTTTCGCTTCTAAGGAGCAAGATAGTTTTCTCAGCCGTTAAAGGTATGTTGCCAGAAACCGGTCAAATTGTAGGTGACTATCTGAGTGAGCAAGGTGGGTTTGAACTTACTCAATTCGGAGTAATTTCAGGTCCTTGTCATGCCGAAGAGATTGCCCTTGAAAGACATTCATATCTAACCGTGTCAGCCTTACACCCCTCCATTGCCACTGCAATGAGAGATTGTCTTGCCAATCACTATGTGAGCGTATCGATTAGCAATGATATTGTCGGAACCGAATATGCTGCTGTGCTTAAGAATGTATATGCAATAGCTGCAGGAATCGCCAGTGGATTAGGTTTTGGAGACAACTTTCAAAGTGTACTTATCTCAAATGCGATTCGTGAAATGAAGCGTTATTTGGGCCGCATTTACAAGATGAAACGAAATATCAACCAGTCGGCTTATTTAGGTGATTTACTGGTTACAGCCTATTCTGATCACAGCCGAAATAAGCGGTTTGGTCTGCGTTTAGGACAAGGGCTTTCAGTAGAAGAAACCTTCAAAGCTGAACTGATGATCGCAGAAGGGGCATTTGCTGTTAAACCCGTTTATGAGCTTGCTCGAAGTCACCAAAAAAAACTAAAGACTCCTATTATCGATGCGGTCTACAGGGTTGTAGAAAATAAGGAAGAGGCTACTCTGGTTTTCGAAGAACTGAAACAAAAACTAGATTAAAGAGCCCCGAAATCATAGTCCCGCTCAACTTTACAAATACGTACCCTATAGCCTAAATACCACTTTTCTCTTCCCCGACTCTGTGCAAGTTTATGCTCTGAATTTCGTTTAAATTCATTGATACTAGTAAGATCACTCCAATACGAAACAGTAATTCCGAGCTCTGACCGAGCAGATTCTACTCCTAAAAATCCTTTCGAAGATTCTGCAATCTCAATCATTCGTTTTGCAGCTACCGCATAGTCTTCTACGTCAGCAGAGACTTTTGAAGTAAATATTACAGCATAATAGGGCTTCATTAATCTAAATATTCTCGTTCTAAGAAATAATTCACTAGTGCTTCTTTCATCAGTATAGACTGTTCGCCAGCCTTAAGGTGAGGCAGTTCATCTTTGACCTCATAATGTGGCCACCCATCATCGTCGAAATGAGAGAATGAATAGTATCCGTAAGGCTCTAATAATCTACATATCGCAATATGCATAAGATTGATTTTCTCATCTTTCTTGAACGTATAGTGCGGCTTTCCGAACTCCTGAACCCCCACCAAATAAATCATACCCTCAAGGTCTATAGGGTCCCCGTCAGTGAATTGAACCGAAAGTCTTTCGGTAAGTAATTCAAAGCGCTCTTTTAATTTTTCATCTCTAGACATGCTGCTTCTTATCTATTTGTTAGTGGAATACACCGGCTTCCACTAGTTTTAAAGCGATGGTTGTTTAACTACTTGTTTTTGAAGTTAAATTCACTTGTGTGTTACTTTAAGTTTTTGTTTTTGTTGTTTAGTACACACGATGCCAAACAAACCTGGCTAATCCCCGCTTCGGCGGGGTTTTTTTATTTAGGTGAATGATTACGTCCGGGCTCATTCGGATACAATTCAGTTACAGGATCACTCTGCCAATACTCCTTACTTTGCACATCTAAAGCCGTCACTGGGCCCATAAAGGCTGCTCCGGTATCAATATTCCAAACATTAGCCGCGCGCTTCGGAACAGCAGTCTGTTCTTTCGAAATCGGAGTATGCCCGATAAATATCTCCCCATAATGCTGTAATCGTGGAGGCAAAACGGTCTCACTACTATTTTCAACAACTTGAGCGAGTTCCCATAGCGTGCGATCCCAATAAAACATCTTAGAAAAGTATTCGTGCTCGACCCCGCGAAGATTAGTGAAACCGGCATGAAGAAATAGTCGGCTATTATCATCAAGTCTATAGTCTTCTAATTGTCGAAGAAAATTTACATGGGTCTCTATTTCATTCGAGGATCGATTCTCATAACTATCTCTAGTGGCTTGCCCGCCATGAAGAAGCCAATTTTTTGGGGCATCATTATGAGTTAGATAATTCAAACAAAGGTCGTCGTGATTACCTCGTAAAAAGGTGCAGTTAAAACGCTCAGACAACTGTATTAAAAAGGATACCGTTTCGAATGCTTCACTCCACGCATCCACATAGTCGCCTAAAAATACCAAGTGGTCTTTTGTTGTGACTTTGGCTCTTTCAAGAACTTGTTCGAGCCCTCGTTTACCTGAATGAATATCGCCAAAAACTAATGTTCTACTCAAAATATAGGTTTGCTTCAAATTTACTACTTTGGGGCACCAAATTCTACCCCATGAAGCAGGTATTTTGCATCGGAGAACTTCTTATTGACTTTGTCGGACAAGGCGAAAATGGAAACATCGCTCAAACCGATAGTTTCTTAAAAAAAGCAGGAGGGGCCCCGGCGAATGTTGCAGCGGCAGTAGCGCGACTTGAAGGGAAAAGTAGTTTTATTGGAGCTATCGGAAG
>CAZUBV010000069.1:0-7371 GCA_964618875.1 uncultured Flavobacteriaceae bacterium | reverse complement strand
ATCCTGCAGACATCGCATTTCGAGCAGCTGTAAACGCAAAGAAGACACTCATGGCCGGATTCACTACCGTGCGCGATCTCGGCGGTTCGGGAGTAAATATCAGTCTTAAAAATGCTATAGAATCGGGGTTAGTGCAGGGGCCAAGAATTTTTACTACCGGAAAGACTATTGGGTCTACAGGTAGTCATGCCGACCCAACATCTGGGGTGCGCAAAGACCTTATGGGTGATCCGGGGGCTGTTGACGGTATTGTAAACAGCGTTGAAGACGCCCGTAAAGCTGTTCGTCAACGCTACAAAGACGGAGCAAACACCATAAAAATCACTGCTACAGGCGGGGTTCTAAGCACTACTAAAAATGGAAAGAACGCCCATTTTACCATAGAAGAAATTAAAGAAATTGTCCGAACTGCCGAAGATTACGACTTTTTGACTGCCGCTCATGCTCACGGAGATGAGGGCATGCGTCGTGCGGTAATCGCAGGAATTCACACTATTGAACACGGAACCCTGATGAGCGAAGAAACCATGGAGCTCATGAAACAGTACGGCACGTATCTTGTACCCACAATCACTGCGGGAAAACAGGTTTCGATCAATGCTGAAATCGAAGGATATTATCCGCCTATGGTTGCCGCAAAGGCTAAAGAGATAGGAGGTAAGCAGTCTCAGGCAACCTTCGCAAAGGCCTACAAAAAAGGAGTGAACATTGCCTTTGGTACGGACGCAGGCGTGTTTAATCACGGTGAAAATGCGCGTGAGTTTTTCTATATGAATGAAGCCGGAATGCCTGTTTCTAAAGCGCTAAAAGCTGCAACGCTTGTAAACGCTCAATTACTTGGGATGAGTAATCAAATTGGTCAAGTTAAAAAGGGATACCTAGCTGACCTGGTCGCGACCGATGAGCACCCCGAGAAAAACGTTCTTGCCTTGCAACAGGTGAGTTTTGTAATGAAGGAGGGCAAACGTGTTAAATAATTTCGAAATCGCTAAAAATCATAGTATTTAGCCCATACAAACATTGTATTTTTGTGGGTCGAAATAGTCGACGGATTTCATGGATAAATATTCCTTTTTAAATGCGGCTCACACCTCGCTTTTCGAGTCGTTATATGAACAATATCGCACACAACCGGATAGCTTAGAGCCGAGTTGGAAAGCTTTTTTTCAAGGTTTTGATTTTGGAGCTGAAAGTGTATTAGAAGATTGGGACCTCGGAGAGCTCTCAAACGGACAACTCTCGCATCCCAATCATGGAGAAACAGTAGTTGTTCCCGAGTCAGTACAAAAAGAGTTTCAGGTAGTAAAACTTATTGATGGGTACCGAACTCGAGGACATTTATTTACTAAAACCAATCCGGTTAGAGAGCGACGCAAGTATAGTCCAACACTAGATTTAGTAAATTTCGGTTTAACTGAAGCCGATCTTGATCACACCTTCAATGCAGGTGAAATCTTGGGTATTGGCGCAGCGACTTTGCGATCAATCATCGAGCACCTTGAGCATATTTATTGTGATTCTATTGGTGTGGAGTACATGTATATTCGAAATCCGGAGCGAATCGAATGGATACAATCCTATCTAAATCAAAATGATAACCACACAGAATTCGCACCGCAGCAGCAGCGTTATATTCTAGAGAAACTCAATCAAGCTGTAAGCTTTGAGAGTTTTCTGCATACCAAGTACGTGGGTCAAAAGCGATTTTCTCTCGAAGGAAACGAATCGCTGATTCCCGCCCTTGATGCCATTATCGAAAGAGCAGCAGAAAAGGGTGTTAAGCAGTTTGTTATGGGTATGGCGCATAGAGGAAGACTCAATGTGCTTACTAATATCTTTGGAAAGTCACCTAAGGACATCTTCTCGGAATTCGACGGGAAAGACTATGAAGAAGCTATTTTCGATGGAGATGTTAAGTACCATTTAGGATGGACCTCTAAAAGAGAAACAAATAACGGCCACGTCGTTAATATGAATATCGCACCAAACCCATCTCATCTTGAAACGGTGGGGGGTATTGTAGAGGGTATTTCGCGTGCAAAACAAGACAACGACCACCCCTCTGCTCCTTTTGAAGTGCTGCCGATTGTCATTCATGGAGATGCAGCGATTGCAGGACAAGGAGTGGTTTATGAGGTCGTACAGATGTCTCAACTCGATGGCTACAAAACAAGCGGAACTATTCATATTGTAGTGAACAATCAGATCGGGTTTACCACCAACTATCTCGATGCACGTTCGTCTACGTATTGCACCGACGTAGCAAAAGTTACCTTGTCTCCGGTTTTACATGTGAATGCCGACGATGTTGAGGCTGTTGTCCACGCTTCAATCTTTGCGTTAGAATACCGAATGCGATTTGCTTCGGATATTTTCATAGACCTTTTAGGGTATCGTAAATACGGACACAATGAAGGCGATGAACCGAAGTTTACCCAACCCCTGTTGTACAAGGCAATTGCACGACATAAAAATCCTAGAGATATTTATGCTGATCGCCTGATTGCTTCCGGTGTTATCGACGCTGAGTTTATACCCAAACTAGAGGTGGATTACAAGAATATGCTCGAGGAAGACCTTATCGACTCGCGTAAGATCGAGAAAACGGTGATTACCCCATTTATGCAAGATGAGTGGTCAGAATTCTCAGGTCTGGTTGATGCCAGTGGGATGATCGAATCTGTTGATACCAGCTATCCGTTAGAGAAGTTAACCGCTTTGGCAGAGAAAATAACTTCGATTCCGGCAGATAAAAAGGCACTAAAGAAAATTCAGCGGCTAATCGAGGCTCGAAAAACGATGTTTTTTGAACAAAACAGCCTCGATTGGGCTATGGGCGAACTTCTTGCTTACGCCTCGCTTATTGAGGAGGGCAATAATGTACGTATAACAGGCCAAGATGTAGAGCGCGGAACATTCTCACACCGCCATGCGGTGATCAAGACCGAGACCAATGAAGAAGAAATCACGCTGCTTAATGAACTAGGCTCAGATCAAAACGGGAAATTATATATCTATAATTCATTGCTCTCCGAGTATGCGGTCATGGCCTTTGATTATGGATACGCAATGGCGAGTCCTAATACCCTTACCATTTGGGAGGCACAATTTGGAGACTTTTCTAATGGAGCCCAGATTGTTATAGATCAATACCTCTCTTCTGCAGAGGACAAATGGAAGATGCAAAATGGTCTGGTACTACTTCTTCCTCATGGATATGAGGGCCAAGGAGCCGAACACTCCTCAGCGCGAATGGAGCGTTACCTGCAGCTTTGTGCAAAGGACAACATGTTTGTTGCCGATGTAACTACTCCAGCCAATTTATTTCACATTTTAAGACGCCAGCAAAAAGCGGGTTATCGCAAGCCACTAGTGATCTTTACACCCAAGAGCTTACTTCGTCACCCTAAAGTGGTCTCAACGAAGGAGGAGCTTGCAGAAGGTACATTCCAGCCGCTTATCACTGATTCCTTAGCGGATCCTAAAAAGACTAAAACTCTAGTGCTTTGCACGGGTAAGTTTTACTATGATCTATTAGCGCGCCGGGAGGAAACCGCGCGCGAAGATGTGGCTCTGGTTCGATTAGAACAGTTATTTCCACTTCCAGTAGCGGAACTAGACGCATTACTCGAGCAGTTCGCCTCGGTAGAGGACGTTGTGTGGGCACAAGAAGAGCCGAGAAATATGGGGGCTTATGCACACCTATTATTGCATTACCCAGCTGCACGAAATTTTAGAGTAGCTTCAAGAAGATTTTATGGTGCTCCAGCGGCGGGAAGCGCGGTTCGTGCTGCCCGTCGACACCAGCAAGTTATCGATTATGTATTCGATATAACGAAAGACAATTTTAACTTATAACGCTAGTTTAGTATATCATGATTCTAGAAATGAAAGTTCCCTCACCGGGAGAATCAATCACCGAAGTTGAAATCGCAACCTGGCTGGTAAGCGATGGTGACTATGTCGAAAAAGACCAGGCTATCGCTGAGGTAGATTCAGACAAAGCTACATTAGAGCTTCCCGCTGAGGCTAGCGGAATAATTACTTTAAAAGCTGAAGAAGGTGATGCGGTTGCGGTTGGTCAAGTCGTTTGCCTTATTGATACTTCTGCTGCGGCACCTGCAGGAAATGCTCCTGCAAAGTCTCAAGCAGAACAACCAAAAAATACTCCGACACCGGCTTCTGTATCGGCACCGGCTTCTGCAGCTAAAGAGACCTATGCAACGGGAACACCTTCACCTGCTGCTCAAAAAATAATGAGCGAGAAGGGGGTGAGCGCTGATCAAGTTGTTGGAACAGGCAGAGACGGACGCATCACCAAAGAAGATGTGCTTTCTATAACTCCTGCTATGGGTAGTTTTGCTCCTGGGGCAAACCGTTCGGAATCGCGTACCAAACTCTCTATGCTTCGTCGAAAAGTAGCTGAACGCTTAGTTTCCGCAAAGAATGAAACCGCGATGCTCACTACCTTCAACGAAGTGGATATGAGCGCTGTTTTCGAACTTCGCAAGCAATATAAGGACACATTTAAGGATAAACATGGTGTCGGACTGGGCTTCATGTCATTCTTTACCCTTGCCGTCATCCGTGCATTAAAACTCTTCCCGTCAGTGAATTCGATGATCGATGGTAAGGATATGATCACCTACGATTTTTGCGATATCAGTATTGCGGTGTCTGGTCCAAAAGGGTTAATGGTTCCGGTTATGCGAAACGCCGAAGAATTGAGTTTCAGGGGGGTAGAAGATGAGGTTAAGCGTCTTGCACTTCGTGCTCGAGACGGGTTAATTACCGTTGATGAAATGACTGGCGGAACCTTTACCATTTCGAACGGAGGCGTTTTTGGATCGATGCTCAGTACCCCAATTATCAATCCACCGCAGAGTGCTATTCTAGGTATGCATAATATTGTTGAGCGCCCGATAGTGAAAAATGGTGAAATTGCAATTGCCCCTGTGATGTATCTAGCCCTTTCTTATGACCACCGAATCATTGATGGTCGCGAATCTGTTGGCTTCCTAGTAGCTGTTAAAGAAGCTATCGAAGATCCGATTACTCACCTGATGTCAGGAGATGTTAAAAAAGCACTCGAGTTATAAATGAATATAATCGACACGCACATTCATCTTTATGCGGATGACTTTGCGCATGATTTGCCTCAACTTATAGAGGAGGCTCAAAAGCGGGGAATTACCCGCTTTTTTTTGCCCGCTATCGACTCCAAGTACAGCGACGCGATGGACCGGTTAGCTTTGACTTATCCTTCTTGTGTGCGACTTATGGCAGGGCTACACCCCACACATGTTGATGCTAATTTTGAGCAGGAACTGGTACATGTAAAGAAGCGCATTGAATCGATTCGGCCTGTTGCGGTGGGTGAGATAGGAATTGATCTATTTTGGGATACTTCGTATAAATCGGAGCAAATTGCGGCTTTTGAAACACAAATTCAATGGGCAAACGACTTTGATTTGCCTATTGTTATTCATTGTCGCGATGCGTTTGATGAGATTTTTAACTCGCTCGATCGAATGAAAACGCTTGGGACACATATTCGAGGAATCTTACATTGTTTTACGGGAAACCTAGAACAAGCTCATCGCGCGATTGACCTTGGTCTTCATCTGGGAATCGGCGGTGTTGCAACCTTCAAAAATGGAAAGATCGACCAGTTTTTAAATCAAATCGATCTACGGCATATTGTTCTGGAGACCGATGCACCTTATCTAGCCCCAGTTCCACATAGAGGTAAGCGAAATGAGCCTGCTTTTTTAGCGCTCGTTGCTGAGCGTGTAGCTGAGATTTACGGAGTTTCGTTATCCCGTATAGCTGAGGTTACATCTGTGAACGCCCTTCGTATATTTGGTACGTGATGAGACCAAAAATCTTACTTATATACACCGGAGGCACCATTGGAATGCAACGAGATCCTGAATCGGGAAGCCTGACTCCCTTTAATTTTGATCTTTTGCTAGACAAGGTAGGAGAGCTACGGCAGCTCGATTGTGAGATTCAACATCTAAGTTTAACTACCCCTAAAGATTCTTCTGAGATTGAAGCGGATGATTGGCTTGAAATTAGAGATATCATCTTATCGAATAAAGAAGCATTTTTTGGATTTGTGGTGCTTCATGGTAGTGACACTATGAGTTATACGGCATCGGCGCTTAGTTTTTTACTTCTTGGATTGAACAAACCGGTTGTTTTTACTGGATCTCAACTTCCGGTAGGAGATTTACGTACGGATGCTAAAGAGAATCTAATAACAGCCATTCAAATTGCTAGCCTTGCTGAGGAAGGCGAACCCCTTTTGAAAGAAGTAGGCTTGTATTTCGAATATAAACTATACCGCGCAAACCGCAGTATCAAAATAAGTGCGGAGCACTTTGAAGCGTTCGCATCGCCGAATTATCCACCCCTGATTACCGCTGGAGTTCACCTCGACTTTAATCAAAATCAGTTGCTAACCGAAACTAAAGCTCTTGATGGGGTCTCTAGAATTTCGAAATTGGCATCTTCAGTGCTGTTGCTAAAATTGTATCCGAATATGCCCGAAGAGCTGTTTCATTGGGCAGTTGACCTAAAAAGTATTAAAACTATTGTTTTAGAAACCTTCGGGGCTGGTAATGCTATGAAGTCTCGATCGCTTGAGCAGTTACTTCAATACAGCCAACAGAATGGTATCTCGGTAATTAATTGTACCCAATGTGCTGGCGGTTCTGTAGCTATGGGTATGTATGCCGCGAGCAATGCTTTTAAAAAATTTGGAGTACTAGATGGTTCAGACCTGACCACTGAAGCTGCGTTGGCAAAAGCAATGGTGCTCAATGAGCTCAATTTACCTATCGAAACGTTTAGAAAATTGATGGTTTCTTCGCTCTGCGGTGAAATTTCTGTAAAATAATCTGGACTATTTTTTTAGGTTGGTTATTTTTCGTTTCTTGGTCGTCGCTTGTAAAAGGGCATTACATTATTTTTTTATCTTTAACTCGTTAACTAACAAATTTTAAGTCTAAAAAAAATGAAAAGAATATCGTTAACCTTAGCTACTACTGGAATGTTCATCTTAGGTTCAGCGTCTGCTTCTGCAGCTGTTCTACAAGAAGAAGCTGCTGCTTCAAAAGGATTTACTCAAGTACTTAAAGAGCAGTTCATCGCTGGTGGACCTGCCTTTATGGGTATTGTACTACTTTCTTTGATTCTGGGGCTAGCCGTTGCCATTGAGCGTATTATTTACCTTAACATGGCTACTACAAACACTGCTAAACTGAAAGAAAGTGTTGAGCAAGCCTTAGCTTCAGGTGGCGTTGAAGAAGCAAAATCAGTATGTCGCGAGACTGCAGGACCGGTAGCTTCTATTTTCTACCAAGG
>CAZUBV010000068.1:0-7456 GCA_964618875.1 uncultured Flavobacteriaceae bacterium | reverse complement strand
AAGATGAAGCCAATAGTTGTTTAGTACTGCCGGAACTAGGTAGGCAAAAAGGATCGCCGGTACCCACCTGGTAATTTGCTCGAGGCTCTTAGATTGTTCTAGGTAGAGTACAAATAGAACGCAGCCTAGTAAGACTAGTGTCGGAATCAGTATGGTGCTCATTTAAATTGGGTTGTGAGAATTCCCAAAAGCGATTCGATGCCTTCGAATAGGTTTTTGAGTGCTATATTTTCGTTAGCTGCATGAATATTTGCATCCGGATTAGGAATGCGCAAAGCAACAGCATCAATATTGAGTGCTTCGATAAAGGCTCCTATTGGTTGTGATCCTCCTGTTGTATTAAGCTTTAAGATTGTTGATGTTCCTAATCCTTTTTGAATTCCTTTTTCAAGCCACGCTCCAGTATTTGCATCAAGCGGGGTTCGAAATGCGGTTGACCCGATAGACTTTTCAATACGCACGAGTTTTTGAATTTTTTTGCGCTGCTCTACGGTTGGTTCGTTTTCGATAAGAGTATAGCCTAAATCTTTCAAGTGAGACTCAATAAGACTAAACTGGCGTTCTGCTGGTGTTTCTGGGGTGAGTCGTAGTTCAAAGGCGGCTGTAACCTCTGAAGGGATTTTCGTTTGAATCTTCTGATTGCCATTTCCGGAGTACATTCCCTTTAGGATTAAAGCAGGATGTTGATAGTCTTGCTGTGGGTGTTGATAACGTGAAAGGGTAGGGGCCCCTATACGATTTTTGAGTTCCTCGTACCCTCCTATGGTTAGTTCTCTAAAGTATCTTTCTTCTTCCTCAATTTCTTTATAGGGATCAAAATCGGTTACTAAAACTCGTTCGTTTTCGCCTACTAGGACTTGAATGAGCGCAATCATTTCGTACCAAGGGTTAGCCGTAATGCCTCCGTATTGTCCGCTATGAAGCTCTGAGAGCGCACCGTATGTGGTGAGTGAGAGTTGAGCAATACCACGAGCTCCAAAGGTTAGGGTAGGAATATCGGCAAGTGATCGGGTTCCATCTAAAATTAAAAGGCCGTCCGCCTTTAGATCAGCTGCTTTTGACTGAACTAATGCATTAAGGTCTTTTGACCCTTTTTCTTCGGCGGTATCACCAATGATTTTAAGGTTCACTTCGGATTGTATTCCAAATTCAGAAAGAAATTTAAGTGCGTAAAGCAAGGCAAAACTCGGGCCTTTGGAGTCAGATGCACCTCGTGCGAATAGGTAGGTGCTATCGAGAACTACTGCATCAGTCGCATCTTTTACTGATTGCCACCGACCTGATTTTCGCATCTTTAAGACAGGTGTAAATGCATCGGGTTGATCCCACGAAGAGGAATCGGCCTCTAGGGCATCTAGTTGAAGGTAGACAAGTATAGTCTTGGGAGCTCCAACGTCGCGATATCCGTAGAGATATCGTGTTTGGTTTTCCTCCCAAATTTCTGTTTCGACACCAACGCCCTCTAGATAACTCGAAACAAAATCTAGGGTTTGTTGAATTCCGCGTTGATTGTCAGATGTGTTGGGTATAGATAAATAGTTATAAAAATCAGTTAATGCTTCTAATCGATGCTTTACATCTAATTTTTGTTGAGCCCAGAGGGCTTTAGCAGAAAGTAATCCTGCCAAAAGAAAAATCCTGAAAAGAAAGCGCATGTCTAATTAAATAACCCCCTAACATACATAAAAAGGACTTCCCTTTTGCTGATCCGTACTGGGTATGTACCTTTATTCTTAATATATATCAACATGAAAATTACATTCCTAGGTCATGCATCGCTACTTATTGAACTCGGCGACAAAAACCTTGTCGTCGACCCATTTATAAGTGGAAACCCAAAGAATTCTGCGATTTCGCTAGCTGACTTGCACGCCGATTATATTTTGGTGACTCACGCTCACCAGGATCATACACTCGATGTTCTAGAACTCGCACAGAAATGCGAAGCGACCTTAATTTCAAATTACGAAATAGTAACACATTACGGGGCTTATGGAGTGAAAGGACACCCTATGAATCACGGCGGAAGTTATCGTTTTGACTTTGGTGAATTAAAATATGTGAATGCCATTCACAGTTCCAGTTTTCCGGATGGATCGTACGGTGGGCAACCGGGTGGATTCGTACTCTCTGCCCAGGGCAAATCGATTTACATAGCAGGCGATACGGCTCTAACGTATGACATGAAGCTGATTGGTGAAGAGTTCAACCTCGATCTTGCTGTGCTTCCGGTTGGAGATAATTTCACCATGGGATATACCGATGCCCTTAAGGCTTCAAAGTTTTTGAATTGTTCGAAGGTACTTGGCTATCATTTTGACACGTTTGGATACATTGAAATCGATCATAAGGCAGCTAAAGACTATTTTCTAGATCACGGAGCTTCCTTAGAATTGCTTGAAATCGGAGAATCGATTACGGTTTAACATCACGGGAGTTACAAATCGAAACATAAAACGTCATCCGCACATGCGAAGCTTACCAATTCTACTATTTTTTCTTTTTTGTGGGGCGAATGCTCAGAAAACCGAGGTTAGCCCGATAGTTTATGAAGGAGATACCTTAGATCTCGGACAAGCTCCAATTTTACTCAGCGAGGTAGTAGTTGGGTCTAGCAGTATAAGTGCCGAAGAGCTTATTGCTCAGACTAAAAAAGTCATGGCCAAAGCCATCAATCAAACTGCGAATACCTCACTTCAGTATTTTTTGCGGCATTCTGACATTCAACACGTTGAGGTTGATTTTAAGTTGAAAAAATCGACTGTTTCGGAAATTGATGCGTCCTTTGTAGAACGTCTTAAGCAAAGTATACCCTCGTATTCATCGTCACATCTCGAAGGACTTTACACAACGAGCCTTACAGATACCACGCCAAAGGTTATTACACGTTTCGAAAAAGGATTTCAATTACTCGATGAGCCAAGTACCGTTGCCATTGATGACATTGAAGACATTTTATTAGGACAAATTGAACGAAGCGTCGCTGCCGGACATTTTTTTAAGATCAAATCCGGAATTTTTGGAACCAAGATTAGAGAAGATGATATTGATCTCGATGAAATTAGGTCAGCTAATGACAGCACAAAAAACAGTGTCCCAAGTGAGGAAGATCTGAAACAACGCCACCGGTTTGCTTCTGCTATGGGGTATCAACGTTATGAAGAGATTTCTGGATATCAGTTATACGATACGGACCCGGTTATTGAACTTTTTGAAAAGCCTCAAAAATTTGATCTGCAGATTGTTGATAATAAATGGTACCGTGATCAGTGGGTTCATGTGGTTGCCTTTAGGCAGAAATCGGGAGATGAATTTTACGGGGAATTATGGATTAATGAAACCGATAAGGGCCTTGTTCAATTCAAATTTGTAAATAACAAACCCGTTCGGTCTATAAAACTCTTAGGGTTCTCGTATAGAATACCACGAGTACAGGGGCAATATTTTTACAGAAAACTCAACGAAAACTATCAATTCTTCTTCGGCCGATTAGAAAAAGACTCAGAAGTTGGAGTAGATCGTCCGCTTTCTCTTATCGAAAAACGCAAAGCAACCTTTGGCGGAAAGAAAGTAAATCGAGTCGACCTGGACATCAACTTTAATCTTAAGCAGACCGAGGAGTTCACCTACATTTTTAAGAATACCGACGAAAATGTGGTTCTGAAAAAATCCGAATCGATAAGTTACCCGGTAATGGAGCGACTAGAGACCTATCCTATCGATTTTTGGAAAGATACCGAGTTTTCTATCGCACCTAGTGAGGCGATGAAACAGTTTAAAATAACAAAGCCCTCTACAAAATAGCCACATGAGTGAACAGATTCACTTTGTCGAACTAAGTCTCAAGTCAGATTTTGAACTTTTAGAACCCTTCGCCGCCGAAATTTGGCGCTCCCATTACACGTCCATAATAGGAGCAGAACAGGTAGCGTATATGCTTGAAAAATATCAAAGTGCTGCTGTGATGTTGCAACAGCAAAAAGATGGCGTACGCTATTTTTGGATTAAAGTAGGTGACGAAAATGTCGGATACTTGGCCTTTAAAATCGATCAAAATCGATCGGTGCTTTTTGTAAGTAAGTTGTATGTACATCAACGATTTCGATCACTCGGAATTGGCCATAAGTCAATCGATTTCTTAAAGGAAACTGCCTCAGCTAACCAGACACAACACTTAGAGTTAACAGTCAATAAAGACAACTTGGGCTCAATTGCCTTCTACGCTAAAATGGGTTTTGAAGTTGTGTCCGAGAAATGTGTTTCAATCGGAAACGGATTTGTGATGGACGACTATTTGATGCGATTTGACTGCAGAATTTGATTTAGCGTTATACTTATTTTCCTTCGTAGCTTTGCCTACTTAAAAAGACGACTATGCGAAAGGTGTCGAAGATTGCGTTTTTGTTTGCGCTAGTATACAGTACTCAAGTTCATTTGGTTTATTCTCAAGACCAAAATACTCCAGTTCTTAACGAGCTTGATGAGGTGGTGCTCGACGGAAGATTAGGTCTTAAACAGACAGAGCAGTCGCAAACCTTACAAGTAATCACTTCTGAGACGCTTAAGCGCCTAGGGTACACGAACCTTGTTGAAGCGCTACAGCAGGTTGCTGGCCTTGATATTCGGCGTCGTGGAGTAGGCCCTACTCAGGCCGACTTCAATCTTCGTGGAGGAACTTTTGATCAGACGCTTTTGCTCATAGACGGTATCCGCCTTGAAGATGCCCAAACAGGCCATCATTTGTCGAATTTCTTACTTCCGCTTTCAATGATTGAGCGCATCGAAATTGTCAAAGGTCCTGCAGCGCGTGTATATGGCCCCAATGCATTTGCTGGTGCAATTAATATCATTACCAAAAACAAACCCGATGATCGGATCACGGCTCAACTAGAAGTTGGGTCATTTGGCCAAAAAGGAGCGCAGCTTACTGCTGGACATCGCTACACTAAGGGGGCGCTTATTGCCCACGGCTCTTATGCAGACTCTGATGGATACCGTTATAATACTGATTTTAAGCAGAGAGCGTTTGCTCTTAAAAACCGACTAAATTATCGTGATCCCATCGAAATTGTTGGCTTTTTTAATGCACGGGCATTCGGGGCAAACGGTTTTTATGCGACCCCATCTGCCACTGATCAGTACGAAGAGACTCAAGCGAGTTTACTTGCTGTATCGCAGCGAATTCAGCGTGATGGGTGGAAATTAACCCCAAGGGTGTATTGGAGACGCGGACAAGATATGTACGAGTATGTCCGTAACCGCCCCGACATTTATCGCAACATGCACATCACTCATAAACTTGGGGCTGCCCTTGATGGTTCGGTACAAACTCCGCTAGGTACTCTCGGGGTCGGAGGAGAACTCGCGCGAACTAGTATACAGAGTAATAATTTAGGAGAGCGAACTAGAGATTTAGCTAATTTTTTTCTTGAGCATCGATTTAGACTGTTCTCTGGAGCGTTTGATATTACCCCTGGAGTTGTTTTTAATCACTTTTCTGGTGTTGCTACAAGGGTTTATCCTGGTCTCGATTTAGGCGTTCAACTCGCAGACCACCTTCGGGTATACGCCAATATGGGAAGCACATTTAGGGTGCCCACCTTTACCGATCTGTATTATAGTGACCGCACCACCCTTGGAAATGAACAGCTGCGCCCTGAATCTGCAACCGCTTTTGAAATCGGATTGCGTCATTTTTCGGCTCAACATCGATTGAGTGTAGCCTTTTTTAGACGAAACTCATCAGACCTTATCGACTACGTAAAGAATACTGAACAGCAGTTATTTCAGGCACAGAATATTCAGCGTTTAACCACTAGTGGCTTTGACCTTTCTTATCATTTGAAGGTTTCCGAAGATCCGAAATCAACTCAGCTGCAGCTTGGGTATCAATACCTGAATCAAAGCTTTGGACAAGATGATTTCGTGTTTTCTAGATACACGATAGACAATGATTTAAAACATCACTTTACCGCGCAAGTATCAGGCTGGATTAGCCATAAAACGAGAGGATCGGTTAACTTTAAATGGGTTGAGCGTGCCACGGGCAGAACCTACAGCGTGTTAGACGCAAGTCTGTCACAGCGTATCAGCACCTTTGAACTCCAACTTCTAGCGAATAACTTGTTAAATCAATCGTATTGGGAGACCAGCTTTATTCCGATGCCGGGTCGGAATCTAAGCGTTTCACTACAGTATCGTTTTTAACCATTATTTACCGGTGATATGAATTTCACCAAAGTCTTTATCGACAATTAGTGTGGTTAAATGGTCTCTTACAAGGATAATAAATTTTTCAGTTCACTCAACCAAGCATTTCGGCACGGTTTTTGGCCAATTTTGCGGCACTCAAGGTGTTACTAACCCAACTTTGTACTTCATGAAACGATCTGTATTACTGCCATTACTAGGCGTAGTTGCCATTGCACTAGCTGTGTTTTTGGCTAATCAATTAGTAAGCTCAAATAAGACTCCTCAAGTAGCCGTTCCAAAAACGGTTAAATCTGTTTTCGTAGCTCAAGCATCGAACAAATCAATTCCCCTTATGGTTTTGGCCAATGGTAGACTGGTTTCACAAAAACGGGTTGACTTGTTTTCTGAGGTTCAAGGGGTGTTACAGTTTACCGGAAAATCGTTTCGATCTGGGCAGATATACCGACAAGGTGAGCCTATCTTGAAATTAGATGCGGCTGAGTTCGCTGCTTCTGTCCGATCTGCTAAGAGTAATTTTTTAAATATCTTGAGTACGGCCCTTGCTGACATTCAGTTAGATTACCCTGAGGTTTATATCAAGTGGGAGACCTATGTTAAGAATTACGATATCGAGGCCCCGACACCAGAACTTCCGGGTTTTGATTCTGAAAAGGAACGGTTTTTTATTAGTGGCCGAGGTATTTTGAATACCTATTATAACGTGCTGAATTTAGAGGCTCGTCTGGCAAAATTCGAGATTACTGCCCCTTTCGATGGAGCATTAGCAACCACAACGGTAACAGAGGGTAGTTTAGTGCGCTCGGGTCAATCATTAGGAACATTTATAGAACAAGGAACCTTTGAAATGCCTATTTCGGTAGCTGCTTCCTACGCAGAATTTTTGCGCATCGGAAAGCCAGTGACACTTACTAGTTTAGAGACTCAGAACCGATATCAAGCAGAGGTGATTCGAATTAACCCGGCTATTGACAACGCGACCCAAACTATTGAATTTACGGTTGCGGTATCAAGCACTGATTTACGGCAGGGCCAGTATTTGAGCGCTGAAATCGAAATGCAAACCATCCCCAATGCGATTGAGATTGATCGATCACTAGTTTTAGACAGTCAAGAAATTTTTGTAGTTCGGGACGAAAAGCTCGAATTGCTTCCGATACAAGTGATACACTATACCGATAATACTGCGGTTATTCAAGGTGTTTCTGATGGAGAACAGTATTTGGCAAAAGCCCTTCCGGGCGCG
>CAZUBV010000067.1:0-7468 GCA_964618875.1 uncultured Flavobacteriaceae bacterium | reverse complement strand
GGTGTATTTGCTACCCCTATATCCGCTTATCTCTAGCGGACTCAAAACCACCGAATCACTCATAGCCTTTTTGTTATGCAGTGCGACCGTTGTGCTGATGCTTTCGTTTTACACCCACACGTTCTATACGATTAAAAATAACAAGGTGTATTGGCGCTCGAGTTTTTTATTCGGAAGCTTTTCGGTAGCGGACATCCGCAAAATTGAGATAGGCAAGACCCTTTGGGTGGGTACTAGACCAGCAACCGCGCGTAAGGGTCTTATTATTTATTACAACAAATTCGATGAGATTTACTTTAGTCCGAGTGATAACGAAGCTTTTGTAGCAGCGCTGACGGAGCTCAATCCTACTATTGAAGTTGTACGCTAATGAAACTCGAACTACTCAAGGCACTCGCCAAACACATTGACCTCACCGCCGAAGAGCAGCGTCAGGTCATGGCTAGTTTTGATTCGGTTAGCCTAAAGCGCAAGAGTATCTGGCTTCGCGAAAATGATAAAGCCGAACATTTAGCTTTTGTAGTAAGCGGATGTTTGTATTCGTACAGCATCGATGCTAAAGGACAGGTAAACCCGCTGCAATTTGCACGATCCCATGGCTGGATCACCGACCTCTATGGGTATTTATCCGCTGCCCAATCGACTCTTTTTGTTGAGGCCCTCACCTCAAGTGAAGTACTTGTTATTTGCAGAGAGCGGCAATTACGCCTTTTTGAGGCGGTACCTAAACTGGAGCGGTATTTTAGAATTATTACCGAAAATGCGCTGGTTCAGAGCAGAAAACGCAATCTCGATTTGCTGAATTTAACTGCTAAGGAGCGGTATGAGCAATTTATTAAACAGTATCCGGGCTTATTGCAAGAAGTGCCCTTGAAACTCATTGCAAAGTATATTGGTATTACCCCAGAATTTCTTTCAAAACTTCGGGCAGAAAAATAAAAACGAATCAGTAGACCGAGCCTCAGACAGCCCCTTGGCCTATATGATTCGTTACGTTCTTATTCCATCTCAGCTTCGATATCCGACCACAGTCGCTCAATCGAAGGAATGCCTTCTTGGTTGTCGGCGTCGAATTCTACCACCCCTACATCGCCATCGAGCGGATGCCCTTGCGATAGCGTAGCCACTAAAATCTTTTCACCGCCTACCTCGTGGTAAATCTCTACCACGGTGATTTCGCCTTCTTCTGTATTTGCAATGCCCTCAAGCACCGAAACATTTGCATTTCTTAAGTCGCAAAAAATTGCCATAGCTTATTGTTTTAAAGTTAACCACAAGGTACTGCAATTAAAAAGGCAGCGTGTTAACATTTGGTAAGCAGGGCTTTAATTATCTTTAAAGAGCTATGCGAATTTTCTATCCTCTATTTATTGTTTTTTTTGCACTCAGTTGCCCGACCCTTATTGCGCAAACCCCTGCGCAAGCCGCCGACACGATTACGCTAAAAGAAGTGAAGGTTAAGGGCAAGCGAAAAAGTAAACGCCTTAAAACCCGAAGCGAGCTCAACCAGTATCGGGTCGATGTCAACGCGCCAAGTCTTATTCAGGCGCTCAGAGCACACTTAGGGACTGCGAAAATTAGAAACGACAACCGAGTAATTGTACTGAACGATCGCATGTACGCCCCTACCTCGGGCAATCCGTATGCGCTTTGGGTGGTTGACGGCATTATCCTTGGCGAACAGGCACCACCGGGGCTTGACCTGAACAGCATCCGCTCGGTACGGGTACTTAAAACCCTTTTAGAGACCTCACCTTATGGGTTCAGAGGAGCCAGCGGAGTAATCGAAATCACCACCGACGTAGCCCAAAAAAACTAAGAAAATCTTTGCGGTTTGGTAACTTTTGCTGCAGTTGTGCTGCCGGGCATTTTGTACCTTTGCACCAAAGAAAATTTGCTATGAAAGACTTTTGGAACGAGCGCTACGGAGCCCCCGAATACGCTTATGGAACCGAGCCTAATGTGTTTTTTAAGCAAGAATTAGACGGCCTAAAACCGGGTCGTTTACTACTACCTGCCGAGGGCGAAGGTCGCAATGGGGTGTACGCCGCCGAAAAAGGCTGGAGCGTTAGTGCCTATGATTGGTCAGAGAATGCCTGCAAAAAGGCCCTCAGTCTGGCAGAAACCAAAGGAGTGAGCCTCGATTATCAGGTGTGCTCGCTAAAAGACCTCGATTTTGAACCCGAGAGTTTCGATGCGCTTGCGCTTATCTATGTGCATTTTCCGAATGCAGTGCGCAGTAAAAACTTCGAACTACTCACCCGTTATTTAAAACCGGGCGGATCGCTCATTATAGAAGGTTTTAGCCCGAATCACCTAAGCTATCAAGCAAAAGACCCCAGAGTTGGCGGACCCAAAACTGACGATTTTCTATACAGCGTCGAAGATATGAAACTGCACTTCGACGGTTTTCGCTTTAAAACCCTCAAGCAAGAGGTCGTTACCCTAAACGAGGGCGAATTTCATGTGGGCACCACCGAGGTCGTTCGTATGCATGCAGTTAAACCCTAATGTCGAGAGATTATGAGCCACAGAATTCAAGCCCTAGAAAACCAGCTTAAGCCACTACGAGAGCAGCTTAAGAAGCATCCGCTTTACAGCGCGCTACAGAACGTTTCTGATGTTCAGTTATTTGCCGAGTATCACGTGTATGCTGTATTTGATTTTATGTCCCTTCTCAAGGCCCTTCAGATACAGTTTACTTGCGTAAGCCTACCTTGGACACCCAAGGGCAGCGGCCCAGTAGCCCGATTCATCAATGAGATTGTGCACGGCGAAGAGAGTGATATCAACGAGCTTGGCGAGGCCATGAGTCACTTTGAAATGTACCTGCAAGCCATGCAGCAGCTCGGCGCTTCGACCCGCAGTATCGAACAGTTTGTAAGCGCGATACAAGTTGGCCATACCATTAGCGAGGCCCTCGAACAAGCCGATGCCCCACAGGCGGCACGAGACTTTGTAAACTATACCTTTAGCGTAATTGAAACCGGAGCCGCTCACAAAATTGCGGCCTCGTTTACCTTCGGACGCGAAGATGTCATACCCGACATGTTCATTGCCATTTTAGAAGAGGCGCAAACCGCCGATAACAATTACAGCAAATTCCGATACTACCTCGACCGCCACATTGAACTCGATGGCGACGAGCATGGCCCAATAGCCCTTGAAATGATCGAAACCCTGTGTAAAGATGACGAGCAGCTCTGGCGCGAGGCCGAAGAGGTAGCCCTGCGCTCACTCGAGGTTCGTATTGCCCTATGGGACGGAATCTACCAAGCACTTAAAGAACCCCAATACCACTAATTATGGAGCCGGCACTGAATGTTTACAACAAACCCCTAGTGCCGTGCTGTTTTGAGCCGATGACCGGCTACTTTAGAGACGGCTATTGTCAAACCGGATATCAAGACTTGGGTACGCACACCGTTTGCGCCCAAGTGAGCGAAGAATTCTTATCTTACAGCCTCTCGAAAGGGAACGATCTAGTCACTCCCAATGCCTTTTATCAGTTTCCTGGGCTTAAACCGGGCGATTTTTGGTGTTTGTGCGTGAATAGATGGTTCGAGGCCTACCAGGCTGGCGTTGCCCCCAAGCTAAAACTTGAGGCCTGCCACCGAAAAACCCTCGAATTCGTGCCCCTCGAGGTACTTGAAGAATTCGCATTATGAAACGCCTTATTACTCTAGGTCTACTACTGGCCACCCTTAGCAGTTGTGAGCCACAGCTCACCGCCGATCGGATTGTCAAAAAGTCAATCGCCTATCACCAGCTCGATAAGCTCTACACCACTCCTATTGACTTTCAGTTTAGAGACTACCTCTACCATATCAATCGTACCGCCGACCCCTATATTTACAGTCGCCAAATCACGTTTATCGACTCGATCACCTACCAGCCCATCGTTCAGATCGACAGCCTGTTTAACTCAAGTAACCTTAGGCGCTATCAAAACAATTTACGCCTCGATTTACCCCAAGAAGCCGCCAGCAAGTTCGCCAACTCAATCAACTCAGTAGCCTACTTTCAGCAGCTGCCCCTGCCCCTTACCGACCCAGCCGCTCAACTCGAACTGCTACCCAACACCCGCATAGAAGGCACCGACCACTACACCCTTAAAGTCACCTTCGCAGCTGAAAATGGCGGATCAGACCCCGAAGACACCTACCGCTACTACTTTAACGCCAAAACCTTCGCCCTTAGTTATCTCTCATACGACTTTCATGTAAACGGCGGAGGCGTACGCTTTCGAAAAGCTTTCGAAAACCCCCAACCCCCATTTATCTTTCTACACTACGACAACTACAAAGCACCCAAAGACACCCCCCTTGACAGCCTACCCCAGCTCTTTGAGCGCGGTGTCTTAGAGCTCGTTTCACGGATTGAGGGGAGGGTGTTATGATGGGGATACGATTATTGACATTAATAACTATAAGTTTTTGGTCAAGCACCTCAAGCCAGAAAACTTTTGAGGAATATAGAATCCTTGAAAAAAGGTTTGATAGCCAGAACAAAATTGACTCTCTGAATACTGTTCTACGGAATCATTTGACCTCTGCAATTCAGCAAACAGATACTCTTGAACAATTAAAAGTTTTAAGATGGATGTATTGGTACTCAGAAGAAGAAAATGATTCAAAAAATATTCAGAATAGTATATCAGAATTAATGATCAATGTCTCAAACAAAAGAGAAGAAGCATTGAATCTTTATACCTACGGATCAAAGAAGTATTATAAAGGAGACTATAAAACAGCTCTAGAATTATTTCAAAATTCACTAGCAATTTCACAAGAAAGTGGGTCTTCAAAAGAAATTGTAGATAACATCGTGGCTATTTCAGGGATTTATCGAGAATTAAGAAAACATCAATATGCCGATAAATTTCTCGAGGAGTCTTTAACCTATATTCAGAGTAAATTTCCTGATGACAGCAAAACCTTATCTTATCTAATTTATCTTGAAATAGCAAAAAACAGTATTGAATCGAGTTCCTACAGTAAAGCCCTTATAAATATGGAACTTGCAACAAAAAATGTCCTTTTAGAAAATTGGGGTTCTCTAGATCATAAATTAATTGAAGCCCAGATAAATTTCTACAACGGAAACATAATAAAAGCTCGCGACACACTAAGTAAATATGTCAGAGACTTCGACGCCATAGACCTTCCAATAACACACTATATTTTAGGCCTATGTTACAAAAAAATCCCTTTAAACAGTGAGGCTAATCTTCATTTAACTAAAACCGATTCTATCTTGGACGTTCTGGGCTACCCTCCTTTTAATAATGGCGCATCACTATACGAACAGCTTTTGTCTCAAACACAAAATGAGGATTTAAAAAAGGAATATTTAGGAAAATCAATTTTCTACAATCAATCTACTCGTAAAAATGAGAGTTTAAATCTGGAAAAACTTAGACTAAAATCACATTCAAAATCTCCAATCATTCCAATCATAATTCTCTGTACTACAAGTTTTGCATTAAGTGTAATCTACATTAGAAATCGAAGAAAAAATCTCACTCATTATTCTATTCAAAAAAGAGCTTTGTCAAAAAACAATCAGAAAGCTTTTGATGACTTGAAAAATATGATCACCGAATGGGAAGTAAATGAGGGCTTTTTAGAAACAGGAATAACGTTAACTTCATTAGCAAGTAAATTCAATACAAACACTGCTTATCTTTCTTATGTTTTCAACAGCCTCCTTGGCACGAGTTTTTCTGAGTTTTTAGCGGAGAAAAGAGTAAAGTATCTTATTTCATTTGTACGAAATAATCCAAGTGTCATTAAAGAAAAGTCTCGAATTCAATTGGCTGAGATGATTGGTTTTCAATCAATAGATGCATATAACTCTGCTTTTAAAAAACAAACAGGCAAAACTCCAAAGCAATATTTCAGTGACATCTGCTAACCCCCAAAAATTGAAATACCTTTGCAGGGCGAATTCAATTAAAGCTTGCAATGGATATTCAGTTTAACAGTAAAGAGATTTTAACGGCGTCCATGATTTTGTTCGCGGTGATTGATATTTTAGGTTCAGTGCCTATTATTATTTCGCTGCGACAAAAGGTGGGTCATATTCAGTCAGAAAAGGCCTCGCTGGTGGCTGGGGTCATCATGATTGCCTTTTTATTTATTGGAGAAAAGATTCTTCGGCTTATTGGTATCGATGTCAATTCGTTTGCTGTGGCGGGTTCGTTCGTACTGTTTTTCTTGGCCCTAGAAATGATTTTAGGTATTAGCATTTTTGGCGAAGAGGCCCCTGAGACGGCTTCGGTGGTTCCGATTGCTTTTCCGCTTATTGCAGGTGCGGGTACGATGACCTCGATTTTATCGCTGCGCGCAGAGTACGATGTACAAAACATCATTGTGGCGATTATCTTAAACCTTATTGTGGTCTATGCCGTGCTGAAATCATCAAAACAAATCGAGCGTGTGATGGGTCAAAACGGACTTACGGTGATTCGAAAAGTCTTTGGTATTGTGCTTATGGCAATTGCGGTAAAGCTTTTCGCGGCGAACGCTCCTCAACTCTTTTAAACCCCTAGACGATGAATAAACTAGTTTCTTACGCACTACTGCTAATCGCACTGGGTCTTCTTGGGCTAAACCTCTACTCTATCGATTACGATAATATTTGGGCAAACGACTCGAGAACCGCAATTTATGGGGTTATTGTCTCGCTCTGTGTAGTACTGATTGTACTCATTAACCTTCGCTCACTACAAATCAAAGAGAAACTCGAAGGCAAAAACTAGATAATTGGTGAACGTATTCACCGATTATATATGTTTTTGGTGAATACGTTCACCAATTATGCATTATTCCCCATCAAGCTGCACCACCTCGACACCTGCCTTGGTCAAAAATTCTAGGCCTGTGGTGTCTTTATAGGGGCGCTCGTAAACAACACGTTTAATGCCCGATTGGTGAATGAGCTTGCTGCATTCGCGGCAAGGCGAAAGAGTAAGGTAAAGGGTGGCTCCTTTGCACGACTGTGTTGAGCTGGCCACTTTTAAAATGGCATTGGCCTCGGCATGCAACACATACCATTTGGTGTAGTTTTCTTCGTCTTCGCAGGGGTTTTCGAATCCGGTTGGGGTGCCGTTGTATCCGTCTGAAATAATCATGCGGTCTTTAACGATAAGGGCTCCGACCTTTTTGCGGGTGCAGTGCGAGAGCTCGCCCCAGCGTTTAGCCATAGCGAGGTAGGCCAGATCGTATTTTTCTTGTTTTTTCTCGTTCATACCTTAGAATGGCCAGTTGCCAATGGCGATTTTTAAAGAAAGTAGCAGCACAAGGGCCGATAAGATGCGCAAGATAAGCGGCTTTCGCTCTTTGGCCAAAAAGGCGATGAGTAGGGTGATGAGCAGCGTTGCGGTGATTACAATGATTTGAGCGAGTTCGATACCTAGGGTAAAGCCCGTTAAGGCAAGGGCTTTGCTGGTTTCGCCACTCATGAT
>CAZUBV010000066.1:0-7526 GCA_964618875.1 uncultured Flavobacteriaceae bacterium | reverse complement strand
AAATATGCGCCGGATAATATAGCTCCAGCGGTCATTCCAGATGGGATACCCATAGCATTTCCGATTCCGATAAGGGCAATACCTACAGTAGCTGAGGTAGTCCATGAGCTTCCGGTTGCTACAGAAATTAGCGCACAAATCACTACGCTAGCCGCTAAAAATATAGATGGGTTAAGAAGATTAATACCGTAGTAAATCATGCTAGGAATAATTCCACTGATCAACCACGATCCAGAGAGTGCTCCTACCATCAAAAGAATAAGCATTGAACTTGAGGTAGATTTTAAATTATCAGCTATAGCGTCCATCATTTGACTATAAGATACCTTTTGAGTAAAACCTACTATGGCCGCTATAAAACCGCCGATTAACAGAATGAATTGGTTCGACCCGTCTAAACTTGCATCACCGAAATAAAAGACATTAGTGCCTAATAAAATTATAAGTAGAATTAGCGGTATTAATGCTAGTTTAAGAGATAGGGTAGGGCTTGTCGTCATAATTGAAATTCTGAACTACGATATTACAACAATAAGGGAGTATTGTCCAAAATAAGTCCACAACAACAAAAGCTTCGCATCATTCCTTATGTGGTGAAATTTGGGTAATTTTGAACTTTCATTCAAAGTACTTAAAATTCATGAAAACGTTTGACCTTGTAGTGATTGGATCTGGCCCTGGAGGATATGTAGCCGCGATTAGAGCCGCACAGTTAGGCTTTAAAACAGCTATTGTAGAAAAGGAACCTACTTTAGGCGGAACTTGTTTAAATGTTGGATGTATTCCTTCGAAAGCACTTTTAGATTCTTCACATCGCTATGAAGAAGCGTTGCATCAGTTGGAAGATCACGGTATTTCGATTGAAGGAGCTCTAAAAATTGATTTTACCAAAATGATTAGTCGAAAGCAATCTGTGGTAGATCAAACTGTAAAGGGAATAGACTTCCTTATGAGTAAGAATCAAATTGAGGTAATTCGCGGACTTGGAAGCTTTGTTGATGCCTCGACTATTAAGGTCAAAGACGGATCTGATTCGATAGAACTTACTGCCAAAAAATTCATCATCGCGACGGGATCAAAGCCCGGAAATCTTCCATTTATCAACGTAGATAAGGAACGAATAATCACCTCTACTGAAGCGTTATCGCTTGCTGAAATTCCAAAGCATCTTATTGTTATTGGAGGAGGTGTAATCGGTTTAGAATTAGGTCAAGTATACCGTAGATTGGGAGCTGAGGTTAGTGTAATTGAGTACGCCGATCGAATTATTCCAAGTATGGATGCCGCTCTTTCAAAAGAGTTACTGAAAGTAATGAAAAAGCAAGGAGTTAAGTTTTACCTCTCGCACAAGGTTCAGAGTGTGAATAGAAAGGGCGATACAGTGTCCGTTGTTGCTCTAGATAAAAAAGGTGAATCGGTAACTTTTGAAGGTGACTATTCGCTAGTTTCAGTGGGTAGAATACCTAATACCGAAGGACTCGGACTTGAAAATACTCAGGTAAAACTAGATAATCGAGGTCGTATTGAGGTTGATGCTCAATTGCGAACTTTTGAGCCAAACATATACGCTATTGGAGATGTTATTGCTGGAGCGATGCTCGCTCATAAAGCGGAAGAAGAAGGGGTTTTTGTAGCAGAAGTGTTAGCTGGTCAACATCCGCATATTAACTACAACCTGATTCCAGGAGTTGTTTATACCTGGCCAGAGGTAGCCGCCGTAGGGAAAACTGAAGAGCAGTTAAAAGAGGAAGGCGTAAGCTATAAAGTAGGTAGCTTTCCAATGCGTGCACTAGGTAGATCGCGAGCGAGTGGAGATATCGACGGATTTATAAAAATACTCGCAGATCAATCTACCGATGAAGTGCTCGGTGTACATATGATTGGAGCTCGATGTGCTGATTTAATTGCAGAAGCAGTAACCGCTATGGAATTTAGAGCGTCAGCAGAAGATATTGCACGCATGTCACATGCTCATCCAACCTATGCCGAGGCAATTAAAGAAGCTGCTTTAGCCGCTACAGAAAATAGAGCTTTACACACATAAACCTTGATTGAACTTGCTCAATTTATAGAACAAAATAAGGGCTTTGAGCAAGCTAAGGTATTATTGGCCTTCAGTGGTGGTATTGATAGCTGTGTTTTGGCACACTTGTTATATGCCGGGTCAATAGATTTTTCTATCGCACATGTCAATTATAAATTGCGTGGATCAGAAAGTGATGCAGATGCTCAATTTGCTAGGGAACAAGCAAAACTTTACGGCGTTTCATTTTACTACCTAGAAGCACCGATAAGACCTAAGTCAGTATCGATTCAATCAAGAGCAAGATCTATACGGTATGAGTGGTTTGAAAAGCTTCGAATTGACAATAGTATCGATTACATCGCAACAGCGCATCACAAAGATGATGCTATCGAAACTAAACTAATACAATTATTTAGGGGAGCTCACTTTAAGCAATGGATAAAGCTTGATTCTAGAGATGTCATTAAGCGTCCGCTTATTTCTTATTGGCGCTCAGATATCGAACACTATGCCGCAACACACGCACTTTCTTGGAGAGAAGACTCCTCGAATAGCTCCAATACCTATTTGAGAAACCACCTCAGAAACAAGATGATTCCAGGGCTGAGTGAGTTATTGCCTGATATTAAAAACCGCCTATTATTCACTGTAGAAACACTAGACGAGCAGTATGCAGTTCTAGAGTCGTACCGATCCCTACTAGAAAAGCAAGTATTAGAAAATAAAACGTATCAGATCGATAAATTACTTGAGCTTGATCCGTTAGGTGCTCACTTACAACTATTATTTGCACACTTTGGAAAAGTAGATTTAGGTGCACTTACTAGCTTATTACATGCCGAAAATGGAAAACAAATTGTTATAGGTCAGACTCGTTTCGTTCGTTTTGATAATTTTCTTTTTCTAGGGCCTCTTACGCAACCACCCAAGTATTCATCTTTCCGTATTGTAGGAAGGCAGGGTAGCACTACTCCGAAACACGAAACAAATTGTATATACATTGATCCGAATAAAATTAATGGATCCCTTTCTATTCGAACTTGGGCATCTTCTGATCGTATTTCTATTGGCCCAAAAGGAACCCGTAAATCAGTAGCTAAAGTTCTAAGAGATCTTAAAATACCTCCATTTGAAAAGGAACAGATTTGCGTTTTGGTTGATCAATGTGGTATTATTGCTATTCTAGACCATGTTATTGCTGAGGACTTCCGCCTAAAGGATGACACATCAAATTCGATGAAAATATGCTATTGGTAAGAATTACATATTTACTGTTACTTTTTTTCCAAAATTTTGGGATAGCCACAAACGAAACGTTTTCTGATCCCGTACAATGGACAACTTCTACTCAGCAACTGGATCAAGGTGTTTACCGGCTACACTTAAGTGCTGAAATTGCCAAAGACTGGTATGTATTTTCACAATACTCTCCAGAAGGAGGAAGTCAGCCTGCATACTTTGAGTTCAGTTCGAATGAAGATATTGAGCGACTAGGACCCGTCGTAGAGTCGACTTTTGAGTTGTATCCAAATGAAGTTTTTGGTGTTACGGAAAAAATTTTTCGTAACCGTGCCGATTTCTACCAAGATGTACGCCTAAAGTCAACAGGAACAAGTGTTGAAATTACACTATACTATCAAGTTTGTAAAACGGTTTGTATAGCTGCTTCTAAAACGTTTGTTTATGATATCGGAGTTTTAAATCGCCAAAATGACACCTCCCTGAATAACAAAACGGTTAGAGCGGTTAACGAGCTAAGGCTCCCATTAAAAAATACCAATCGAATTGCTGAATCGATTTCGAAATCCTCATCATCCCAGACTCATTATCCTTGGTTACTTGGTCTTTTGGGTGGATTTATTGCGCTACTAACGCCTTGTGTATTTCCGCTTATTCCACTGACCACCTCTTATTTCAGTAGTCAAAAGGGTCGAGGTCTGCCTGTTTTTTACGGAATAGCTATCGTGTTAATATATTCGATTTTAGGAGTCCCTTTTATTATCGGATGGGCAGGGGATCCGCAGTTTTTTAACGAGGCAGCGAGTACTATTTGGGTTAACACCTTGCTTTTCGTCGTTTTAGTGGGTTTTTCATTTTCATTTTTATCAGGAAGAGAATTGCAGTTGCCACAATCTTGGCTTCAAAGAGTCGACCAAAAGGCAAACCAATCCAAAGGCCTTATTGCTGTTGTTTTTATGGCGTTAACTCTTGTACTTGTTTCTTTTTCATGTACAGGTCCAATACTAGGAACTGCTCTAGGTAGTCTTCTTGCTTCAAGTTCTGAATCTGTAGGATTTGATATTCTAATTGTTTTTAATGGTTTTGGATTTGGTCTAGCGGTACCTTTTACTCTTTTTGCTGTTTTTCCATCGGTAATTACACGCTTACCACGTTCTGGAGTTTGGATGAAAGATTTGAAAGTGGCCCTCGGTGTTTTAGAATTGTTCCTTGCCTTCAAATTTTTATCTAATGCTGACCTCATCGGGAAATGGAACCTCTTGAAATATGAGCTAATCTTGGGAATTTGGATTAGCTTATTATTCGGATTACTATTTTATCTCATCATACAGTGGTATAAAACTAGAAAAGCTTTCGGATTCAAACTGTTTTTGTTTAGTCTTTCTAGTTATCTAATTTTTCTGGTACTATCCGGGTTTGAATCACCTTCTGGGCTGAAATCATTGAGTGCCTTTTCACCACCTAGTTATTATAGATTGGCTGCTAAATCTGATAGCCATTGTCCTTTAGGTTTAGATTGCACTACCATTCTAAGTGAAGGAATTAAGCGATCAAAGGTTTCAAGGAAACCTATTCTTATCGATTTCACGGGGTATTCTTGCGTGAATTGTAGAAAGATGGAATCAACCGTTTGGACGGATCCTGAAATTCATAGGCTATTAGCTACTCGTTTTGAGCTAATTAGCCTCTATGTAGATGATAGAAGCCCTGCAGACCCAAATATGATTGGTACGTACCGACTTGATAATGGAGCGCTAAAAGAAATCAAAACTAAAGGACAGTACTATTCGCTTGTACAAGGGATTAACTTTGGAATGATTTCTCAGCCTTACTATGTAATTCTTTCGCCGGAATTGGAGCTCTTAGCTTCACCTATTCAAATGGCTTCAAAGAAAGAGTTTAAAACGTTTTTACTTCAGGCGCTGCAAGAATATGATGAATTAGAATCAAACTGAACGGTAGTTGCAGAAGCCTAGCGCATTTTTGTACTAAAAATGACGCAACAGATTTTAGTTACTACCCGTGAGGGCCTCGATCAAAAGATAGCATCACTTAATCTGATTCAATCCAAAGGATTTGGTTTCAAGTATACACACGCTTCTCTTAATCCGCTTAAACAACGTTTAGATAAATTAGTTCGAATTCTTGAGCGACATTCCTACAGATTGCCTTTAAAGCGCGTGACGATAAGTTGTGATAAACCTATCGACCGATTATCGATAACGACTGTCGAGCTTGCGTTATTTCTAGGTTTATGCGGTCTTAAGGACAGTAGATTTCACAGTCTTACAAAACACACCTTGTTTTTAGCTGGTCTTGATTTAGAAGGCAAATTAGTTCCTCTGCCTTATATTGATGCAGCAGTGTTAAGCGCTAAAGAATTTGGTATATCTAAGGTTGTACTATCTCGAGAGAACCTAATCCACGCTCCAGAATTACCCGGAATTCAATATTTTGGCTTTGATACTCTTGTTGAGTTATTTAAATGGGTAAATACAGGGGAATACAGTCCTAGAAACAGCGTAACGCATAAAACTCCAATTGTCGGTAAATTAACAACAATTGGACAAGTCGAGGCGAAGCGCGCACTAGAGTTAGCGATTGTAGGCAATCATTCTATTATTCTGTCGGGTGTACCCGGAATTGGGAAAACCTCTCTATGCCAGACCTATCTTACTATCGCCGATTTGCTCCCGGTTCCTTTTGATTGCGATCGTGCAAGGATTTTAAGCCTTAAACAATTACCTTTTAATACGAGCCGTGTCCGAACCTTATACACAAGTACTACAATGGGACAGTTAATTGGCGGGGGGGTTGTGCCGTATCCTGGAGAGCTTTCTTTGGCACATAATGGATTCCTATTTGTTGACGAGCTAACCGAGCAACGAAAAACAGTTATAGAAGCCATTAAATCTAGCATAGAAAAAGATATTGTGGTATTGAGTAAACATCGCTATGAACGATCTTACCCGGCTAATTACACCCTTGTTGCAACAACAAACGAATCGCTGCGGAAGAGCGTTCTTTTATCTGATGCATTCCTCGATCGGATTGATTTACCCATGACCTTGTATCCGCCTACCATTGAGAATTCGTCTGAATCTGAATGGCTTATCGATATCTTTAATCGGTTAAAAAATGCCTTTCAATTTAGACAAAATCGCATAGAATCGCTCAGAAACTCTGAACTTACTGATTTGGTTTATCTCGATAAATGGAAAGCTACTGACGACTCAAAACAACTAGTTAAACGTCTATTGAATTCAGGGACAGTATCTTATCGCTCTATTATACGAAGCTGTAGAATCGCTAGGACCATTGCAGACTTTGAAAATGCTGATCTGGTTCGATTACAAGATCTAAATGAATCGCTAAGCCTTCGGGCAATGACTAACTAATATAGCTCCATAGTAGGTTTCCTTTTAGTATTCGATTGAGCGTATAGCGAATACCATAATGTTTAGGATCTTCGAGTTCAGGATCTTGACTGAGTAGTTGGTCAGCTGCTTCTCGTGCTCGATAAAGAATATCTTGATCTTTAGTAAGATCACTGATTTTAAGGGCCAAAACACCACTTTGCTGTGTTCCCATAAGGTCCCCCGGACCCCTTAACTGCAAATCAATCTCGGAGAGCTCAAATCCGCTTTGCGTAGTAACCATGGCTTCAAGCCTGGTTTTTGCTTCATTTGAGAGTCTATTGTTACTCATTAGGATACAATAAGATTGTTCGGCTCCACGGCCAACCCGTCCTCTAAGTTGGTGTAGCTGTGATAATCCAAAACGCTCTGCGCTTTCGATAACCATTACCGAAGCATTGGGAACATTTACCCCAACCTCAATAACCGTGGTAGCCACCATAATTTGTGTTTCCCCCTTTTCGAATCTACCCATCTCATAAGCTTTTGCCTCAGGGCTCATTCCTCCATGAACGATGGATATCTGGTAGTGAGGAGGAGGAAATTCTCGAGCAATACTTTCATATCCATCCATAAGATCCTTGTAATCTAAATGCTCAGATTCATTGATCAGCGGGTAAACGATATAGACTTGACGTCCCTTTTTAATTTCATCCTTTAAAAAGGCAAATACTTTTAGCCTAGAGCTATCGGTTCTATGCTCGGTTTTTATAGGTTTTCGACCCGGAGGCATCTGATCAATTACCGAGAGATCGAGATCTCCATAATGACTCATTGCCAAAGTTCGAGGTATAGGTGTTGCGGTCATTACTAGTATATGGGGTGGAATGGCGGCCTTTTGCCAT
>CAZUBV010000065.1:0-7636 GCA_964618875.1 uncultured Flavobacteriaceae bacterium | reverse complement strand
AGGGTGATCGGAAAATAAATCATAAACTGGCCCATAACCCCAGGCCATGTGCCCAGCGGAATAAATGCAGCAACCGTCGTCGCAGTCGATATAATAATAGGAATGGCAATTTCTCCGATACCTTTCTTAGCCGCCTCTATTCTTGAAAGCTTCTCGGTATCCATCAGTCGATACACGTTCTCTACGACCACTACCCCATTATCTACAAGCATTCCGAGCCCCATAATTAGACCGAAAAGTATCATCGTATTTAGGGTGTATCCTAGCGCACTCAGTATCATGAATGACATGAACATCGACATCGGTATGGCAAACCCAACAAAAAGTGCGTTTCTAAAGCCCAAAAAGAACATTAGGACTAAAACCACTAAAAGAATTCCGAAAATGATGTTGTTTACCAGATCATCAACTTGGCCGATAGTGGTTGCCGAAGTATCGCTGGTAATTGAAACTTCGAGGTCAGACGGAAAAACCTCGGCTTTGGCCTGATCTACGATAGCATAGATCGACTCAGCCGCATCTACGGCATTTTGCCCTGAACGCTTTTTTACATCGAGCATTACCACCCGTTTCTGCGACTCACGAGCATAAGTAGTTCGCTCTTCTTCCTTGAAGCTAACCTGAGCAATATCTCTTAGGTAAACGGAACCATTCTCAGATTTAACCACAAAATTTTCGAGTGCAGAAGGCTGCTCAATCTCTCCTAAAATGCGAATGGTCCTGCGCTGGCCACTTGCCACTAAATTTCCGGCAGAAATGGTCATGTTTCCGTTGGCAATTGCGCCAAGAACATCGTTAAAGCTCACTTTTGACGCCATCATCTTATAGATATCTAGCGCTACCTCAACCTCTTTTTCTTGCGCTCCTCTTATGTCTACCTCTTTAATTTGCGGAAGATCCTCGATGGCATCTTCAAGATATTCGGCATAGGTTTTTAACTGCTCAGTAGTATAATCGCCTTTGAGGTTCACATTCATGATGGGTTGCGACTCGGCGATATTCAGGTCAAATACATTGGGTTCGACTTTTGCTCCGTTAAATACCGGCCAATCTTCGCTTGCTTTTTCAATGTCTACCTCGTTTTGGACACGTGTTTTAGCCTCAGCAATACTGATACTCTCCTCGAATTCGACCATGATCATGCCGTAGTCTTCTTGAGAGGTAGAGGTGAATTTGGTAATATTCGAAATGTTTTTGATGCGATCTTCAAGCGGATCGATCACGAGACGTTCAATGTCTTCGGCCGTGTTTCCTGGGTAAACCGTACTCACATAAATCTTGGTCTCAACGACCTCAGGAAACTCCTCACGAGGCATTGCGAAATACGAAGCCAGACCAACTACAAAAAAGATCGAAATGAGTACGTAAATAATAGTTGGGTTATCGATTGCCCAAGAGGCTAAGCGATACTCCTTGTTAGCGTTTTTTGATGCTTTGTTCATGAGCGTTGAGCTGGTTAGTTAAGCCATTTTACTGGCTGATTATCCGATACTTTTTTGGCTCCTTCAGTGATGAGCAGACTTCCCGGCTCGACACCGTCAACTACCTCAATTAAATCGCCCATCGTTTTACCTGTTTTAATGAGCAGACGACGAGCAACATGTCCACCATTCTCAGAGACTAGGGCAAAACAGTACTGCTGACCCTGCGCATTTTCAGAGACAATTGATTGTGGGATCAACACTGCATTTTCGCTCGTATAATCATTGATTTCAACGGTTGCCATCAGATTAGGTCTGATGAGACCTTCATTGTTTGGTAGCTCAATTTCAACGGTAAATGATCGGTTTGCAGGGTTGATTACCTTGCTCACTCGAGCAATTTTTGAATTGATCTCTTTGCCTATAGCGCTTAGACTCACTTTTGCCACAGACCCCTTCATTATTGCACCTACATGAGATTCAGGCACATCAACTTCAACAAACACGTTCTCAAGATTGACTATTCTAAGAATCTCGGCACCAGGCCCAGGAGCCACTATAGTACCTGGCTCTTTAAAAATTTGATCGATTGTTCCGTCAAAAGGAGCGCGAATAATCGATTTTTCAAGCTGTACATTCAAAGCTTCTACGACCTTAACAGAAGACTCAAATTGAGTTTGAGCCTGTAAATACTGTATTTCAGAGCCGATCTCTTGATCCCATAATCTTTTTTGACGATCGTACACCGTTTGTGCCAATGCAAGTTGAGACTGCGCCTGAGCAAGCTGAGCAGCTAACCCTCCGTCATCCAATCGAGCAATGATCTGGTCTTTTTCTACCTTTTCGCCTTCTCGAGCAACAATCTCTATAAGTTGTCCCGGAAGTTCGGGATACACTAGTATATTTTGCATTGTCTTTACGGTTCCCTGAAACGAAACAAAATGGTCAAAACGTTGAGCAGTAGTACTAAAAGCCGACACTAACGGAAGGCTCGCTTCGGCATTAAGCCCCGCAATCGCCTGATCGAGTCGCTTTATCTCGGCATCTAATGCCTTGCGTGAATCGGTAAGTTCAACCCTCTTGGCTCGAAGCGCAGCTTCATCTGCCGAGGCAATAAGTGAATCAACAGATTCAGAAGGTTTTGACTGGCACGCGGTTAAAACAAGTGCGCTAAACAGATAAAAATAACTTGATTTCATACGATAATGTGATACGTGTGGATTATAGAGACTCATTCAAAAAGTTAGCTAGATCGGTATGGGCAGTAATTACAGCAACCATTGAGGACAAATATTCTTGTTGTGCTGCATAGAGTTGTAGCTGAGCCTCTCTGAGTTCAAAGCTACTCGCTACCCCTTCTTTAAATTTAATTTCATTCTTCTGAGCAATACGTTCGGCAAGATCAAGGTTGTCTTTCGATGTGATTACTTGCTCCTTAGCAAGAGTAAGCGCGCTGGTTAGACTTTCAAACTGTAGTTCCAATAAACGCTCCGTATCGGACTTTGTATTTTGTGCTTTCAAATCCTCAATCTTTGCCCGTTGGGTATTGGCCGAGCGCATCAGCGAGCTGAATAGGGGTATTTGAAGGTTTACACCGAAAATGGCAGTAGTAAAGTACTTCTTATCGGAATCTAGAAAGTCAAAGGTGTCAGCAAATGCATTCGCGCCTAAGCTAAAGTTCGTACTTAGTGTTGGCAGGGCTTTACTTTTTGCCAATTTCAGTTCAAGAGCCGTTGACTCGGTAAGGTTTTCAACCATCTTATAGTCAACGTTTTGGGTAATGTCAAAATCGGCTGGAATCTCACTTACCATTTCAATACCCACTAGTTTTTCTAAACTATCTGATAGTTCAAGGGGTGAGTCGATCGATCTACCCATAATCACATTGAGCATTTGCTTGCTAATTTTTGCCAATCGATAGGCGTTGCGCTCATTGTTTTGGAGTGTTCTAAAGGTAATACGCAGCTGATCGACCGTTTCTTGTTCTCCTAATCCATTTTCGTATAATGCATTAGCTTCAAAAAGATTCCGTTCGACTTGAGCCACATTTTTAGAAAGTATAGCTGCGCTGCGAGCTGCCATAAGGGTATTGGCATAAGCAGAAACTACCGAGGCTCTGACCTCCAAAGCCGTTTTTTCATAAGCGTTTTGCGAGTACTCTAAAAACGTACGAGTCGCCTGAACACCGACAATATAAGAGCCATCAAAAATGAGCTGATTCAGTGAAACCGAAGCGTTGAGTGATTGAGGTTGCCCAAAAACTACCTCTGAAAACGTACCTGGCTGTCCGCCAAAAAACTCAGCAGGTATCTGAGCTACCGGCTGTCGAAGCTGATTTTGGTAGGCAATATTCCCTTGGATTTGCGGTAAACCTGTAGCAATAGTAGCCCACTTTTGAGCCAACGCATCTTTTTTATCCGCAGCGGCATTTTTCATCTTAGTATTCTCTTCAAGTGCAAGTCTAACCGCCTCTTCAAGAGAAACAAATGTTACTTCTTGTTGGGCAAAACTGGCAGTACTAAGTGTGAGAAAGAAAATAATTAGGACGTTTTTCATAAAGATGATTGATCTAAATAGTTGTTGAGGTAATCGGCACCCTTTGGGGTAGCAATACCTCGAATATGATAATTGATATGTTCGAAAATGAGCTCTTGGGCGTTAAAGATCTTTTCAGGATACAGCTGTGGATCTCTCAGCGAAAAGTAGGTGTAGAAATACAATCGAAACACCATCTCTGGATTCAAATCTTCTCGATAGACCCCAATTTCTATGCCTTTTGAAAGGTTGCGCATCAAAAATTCACGCATCATCATGAGTTGCTCGTCTTTGAGTTTTTTAAACAGCGACGGAAAGTATTTTTGCAATTGATACTGGGGTGAGCTCTGTTCATTTTTCAAAAAGCGACGCACAATTTGGCGTACCTCAAAGAGCTCATCTATCGGATGCAGGTTTTTCGTTGCCAACTCTTTAATATTCGCCGAAATAGTCTTGCAGAGTTGAAGTGTGCAACACTCAACAAGTGCCGTTTTGTTATCGAAAAATGAATAGATTGTCTTTTTCGAAATAGCAAGTTCCTTGGCAAGATCGTCCATAGTGACGCTCTTGAATCCTAAATCAAGGAACATCTGCGTTGCCTTATGTAAGATTTCATTTTTCACAGCGTGCAAATATACGACAGCGGAAACTTTTAAAACGAAAAAAGTTTCCTGGGTTAATGATTATTTAATATTGCGCCAAGGCCCCCTATATTTTTGAGTTATTTTTACGAAAAGTTGTCATGAAAGCCTTTGTTCCCTATCAAGAAGCGATTGCAAATTTTCTAGCTGAAAAGAATCAGCAAAAGGAGCCGCGAAACCTATACGAGCCTATTGAATACATTTTAGGATTGGGCGGAAAACGGCTCAGACCAGCGCTAGTAATCGCAGCTGCAAATACATATGGAGCAACCATTGAAGAAGCCCTTCCAGCAGCGGCGGCCGTTGAGGTTTTTCACAACTTTACATTGGTACACGACGACATCATGGACGATGCTGCCCTTCGAAGAGGTCACGCCACCGTTCATGAAAAATGGAACCTCAATACCGGTATTTTATCGGGCGATGCTATGCTTATCGAAGCCTATCAGTTTCTTGAGACGTATCCCCCAGAGCTCGCGCTCGAACTACTGAAGATTTTTAATAAAACTGCACTCGAGGTTTGCGAAGGTCAGCAATACGATGTCGATTTTGAAACGCGTGATCAGGTAGCCGAGCATGAATACCTAAAAATGATCCAATTCAAAACCGCCGTTTTAGTAGGCGCAGCACTGCAAATGGGCGCACTTGTAGGTGGAGCGACTAGGCAAGATTCTGAAAAGCTGTACGATTTTGGTCTCCTTTTAGGTACCGCTTTTCAAATACAAGATGACTATCTCGATGCCTTTGGCTCATCAGAGAACTTCGGAAAAACAGTTGGAGGGGATATTATTGAAAACAAAAAAACGCTACTGTATATCAAAGCCTTTGAACGCGCAGACGCCGAACAAAAAACACAGCTTCAAAAAGCCTATTCCTTAACTAGTACGGATGAAAAAATAACTGCCGTGAAAAATCTATTTGTCGCAACTGGGGCAGAATCAGTTGTAAAAACAGCCGTGAAAGCATACACAGATAAGGCACTGGCTGTACTGAATGAGCTTTCTCTTGAAGCATCAAAAAAAGAACTTTTCAGCGCGTTCGCTGCAGAACTTATGGTTCGTAATCTATAATCTATAGAACCTTAGAATCCCTTTACCGCCCACCGAAAAAAGGCTTTTATAAATGGAAGCGGCCGATTGGCGGCCATTATTGAAAGTTCTTGTAAGAAATGGGTCTTTTCGTCGAGAAACGTAAGGATAAGCTTTGGATTTCGTTTTTGAAAGAGACGGGTGAATAAGGCTGCACCTTTTGAATTATCTCGGTCAATGATATCGAGTAACAACAGATCGTATAACCAGAAGCGATCTTTGAAATGAAGCTTTGGCAACGAATTCGGCTTTTTTGAGAGCTGATCAGCTAGGGTTACGGCTCGCGCTAACGTTCGATTAAAAGCAAACCCGGTTGACGCTTTTGCCCATCCGCCATTGAGGCCGATTGGTAAGACGCGCGATGAAAGAGGTTTCCATAACGGATGAGCGCTCATTGGTATACTTCCTTTCTCTATTGAACACACTTTATACTGGTTAATACCCTGTTTTTTTACATACTCCTCAATAGCATTCTGATACGCACTATAGGGCAATTGCTTATGAGAAAACAGCGTGTACTCTATTAGTGCACGATTTGGAGCCATTGGCAGCACATACATAAATCGGGTATTCCCCATTTGAGGAACGCTGAAATCCATAAAGTGGGCATGACTTGGCTCAAAAAACGGCTGCTCGGTTTCAATTTCAAAACCAACAAAGTGTTGCTGTAGTACTGGGTACCTTGAATCTTCGAGCCGCGAATAACTAAATCGAGAGTCAAAGGCTAAGGCAGCTTGGTATATATCGCCCTTTTCGGTTGTTATCTCAACCCGGTCTGCATGCGTTTCTAAATTAGTTACAGCGTCAGTTACCCAACTAACCCGCTTGTTTTGCTGAAGAAGCGGTCTAAAATGGTCATGAAAATCAGCTCCTTCAATGCGGTTGTAGGTAAATGGATGAATAGCACGAAAAACAGGCTCGCTTGTGTCACTCACGGCGATATGCGAATACCGATGTCGTACCAAAAAATCGAGTGAATGCGCGGGTTCTGCCCAAAAACACCAGGTGCGATTACGATGATCCTCGCCGATACGATCAATAATCAGCAGTCGCTTCGAAGCAAGACTCGGCCTACTTAGTAGCTCGTGAGCTAAGAGAATTCCGGCAGCACCGGCTCCAATGATGGCGTAATCGTATTTCACTATTTGTAAATATACTACTTGAATTCCGCGAAATCTATTAGTTTTGCATATCAAAACATTTACGGATGCAAAGCGTTTTCGATTATTTTGAAAGCATAAACCCCGTTCTAGCGGCTCTTTACGCAACCCTTTTTACGTGGGGTGTTACTGCTGCAGGAGCTTCGCTGGTATTTTTATTCAAAACAATGAATCGCGCCGTACTCGACGGATTCTTAGGTTTTACTGGAGGTGTAATGGTCGCTGCAAGCTTTTGGAGCCTATTAGCTCCCGGTATAGAAATGAGCGAAGGTGAAGGTTTTGTAAAAGTGATTCCAGCGGCGGTTGGTTTCATTTTAGGTGCGACATTTATTTTTGGACTCGATAAAATTCTTCCGCATATCCACCTCAACTTTACCGAAGACGAAAGTGAAGGAATTAAAACGCCTTGGCGACGAACGACGTTACTCACTCTCGCGATAACCCTACACAATATACCCGAGGGTCTAGCTATTGGGGTACTATTTGGCGGTGCGGCAGCCGGGCTCGAAGGAGCCTCAATTGCCGGAGCCGTGACGCTCGCTATCGGAATTGGGTTGCAGAACTTTCCTGAAGGTTTTGCCGTAGCCATGCCACTTCGAAGACACGGTTTAAGCCGTAGAAAAAGCTTTTTGCTCGGTCAGTCTTCTGCCCTAGTTGAACCGTTTGCAGCAGTACTTGGTGCATGGGCGGTGCTCACCTTTGAGCCTATTCTACCTTATGCGCTAGCCTTTGCTGCGGGAGCAATGATCTTTGTTGTAGTTGAAGAGGTGATTCCTGAAACCCAGCGAGAC
>CAZUBV010000064.1:0-7710 GCA_964618875.1 uncultured Flavobacteriaceae bacterium | reverse complement strand
AGCGCGTCGATTAGCTCACCCTCAATATTAGATTGAACATATACGAGCTGATGATCAGAAAATTCTGATTGTAGCTGTTCAAAAAACGACTCAAATGAAGTCGATCCATACACCTCAGGCTCTCTTTTTCCCAACAAATTAAGGTTTGGGCCATTTATTACTGCTATCTTCATACAGCTAAAATAGAAGGTTTTTGTGAACTGGAAACAAGCGATTGACCAGTACATGGTCTACTTAAAATTAGAACGCGGATCGAGCAAGGCTACCCTTGTCAGTTACCAGTATGATTTAAATAGGCTAAGTACACCCCTTATCGAAAGCGGTATTGACTCACCACTAAAGGTAACTCTCGGCCAGCTTCGTGATGCACAAGGAATTTTAGCTTTAGAACTAAGTGCCCGATCACTCTCAAGACTCGTTTCTGCCACCAAGGGTTTTTTTAGTTTTTTAAGAGAAGAAGGATACACGAGTGAAAATCCTGCAGAGCTCATCGAATCGCCCAAAGTCGGACGAAAAATTCCAATTTTTTTGAGTACCACAGAAGTGCAATCTTTTATGAAAGCCATCGATCGTTCTCATCCACAAGGCCTACGAAATCTGGCGCTGTTCGAACTCTTATACGCCTGCGGTCTCAGGGTTAGTGAACTTCTTGGTCTTCGACTTTCCGATTTATATTTCAAGGAACAATTCATCAAGGTTTTTGGAAAAGGACAAAAAGCGAGATTAGTTCCTATTAGTCCCTTGTCTATTGAAATCTTATCTGATTACATGCATACAAGGGCAGACCAATATCAACCTCAAAAAGGCTATGAAGACCTACTTTTTTTGAACCGCCGAGGTCGAGGACTCACAAGAGCAATGCTCTTTACCCTATCAAAAAATATCGCATCTAAGGCTCAAATCAAAAAAGATGTCAGTCCGCATACGTTTCGACACTGTTTTGCCACTCATCTGCTCGAAAACGGAGCAGACCTCCGAGCAATCCAGCTTATGCTTGGGCACGAAAGTATTACCACCACAGAGATTTACTTGCACAGTTCAGTAGAGAAACTTAGAGACACTATTGAGCGGCTTCATCCAAGATCAGGTTTTTAAAACAACAAAACTTAAACTAACTTAAAACCCTAATTCTTTCGATTTATGAAAACTAAACGACTCCTGCTTCTCTTGAGTGTTATCAGCCAAAGTGTGTTAGCCCAACAGTTAGACGATGTATCTAAGCATATTGAGAGGAATCTAACAGACTACAATCAAATCGCCCTGCAAATTTGGAACTACGCCGAAATGGGCTACCAAGAGCATAAGTCTAGTAAACTCTTAAAAGATAAACTAGTAGAAGAGGGATTTACGATTACTGAATCAGTAGCTGAGATACCAACGGCATTTGTGGCGGAGTATGGGACAAAAGGACCGGTAATTGCAATTTTGGGTGAATTTGATGCACTCCCCGGTTTATCCCAAAAAGCTGTACCATTCAAAGAAAGTTTAGGAGCTAGAGGAGGTCACGGATGCGGGCATCACCTTTTTGGAACGGCATCACTTGCCGCTTCTATCGCCCTAAAAGATTGGTTAATCACTACCAAAACACCCGGAAGAATTCGATTTTACGGAACCCCCGCAGAAGAGGGTGGCGGTGCTAAAGTCTATATGTCTCGTGCCGGATTATTCGATGATGTAGCTGTAGTACTGCATTGGCATCCAGGCGCTTCCAATGCCGCAGACGAAGCAGCAGCGCTAGCTAATATTTCGGCAAAATTTCGATTTGAGGGCGTGTCGGCGCACGCGGCAGGTGCACCTGAAAAAGGTAGATCAGCGCTCGACGGGGTAGAATCAATGAATTACATGGTGAATCTTATGCGAGAGCATATTCCACAAGAAACTAGAATTCACTATGTGATTACCGATGGTGGTAAAGCACCCAATGTAGTTCCGGATCAGGCAGAGGTGTACTACTACTCGAGACACCCATCAAGAGAATTAGTTAGATCTGTTTTCGATCGCATTGTACGTGCTGCGGAAGGAGCTGCTAAAGGTACTGAGACCAAGATGACCTACGAGATTGTAAATGGTGTTCACGAATTGCTTCCCAATGAGACCCTTCAGCGATTGGTTCATGAAAGCTTAAGTGAAGTCGGAGGATATACCTACACCGAGGAGGAACTAGCTTTTGCTGAGGCTATTTCAGAAACGTTAGGCACTCAGCTCAACACATTGGTTGCACAACAAGTTGAGCCGTATAAATCAGCGAGTAGAGCCTACGGTTCAACCGATGTTGGAGATGTGAGTTTTGTAGTTCCTACGGTCGGATTCCGCACAGCTACCTGGGTTCCAGGAACTTCAGCACATTCGTGGCAAGCGGTCGCAGCCGGGGGTACTAGTATTGGATTAAAAGGAATGACTGTTGCAGCAAAAACCCTCGCACTCAGTGCGGTAAAACTCTTTTCAAATCCTGAACTGATCGAAAAAGCTAGGCAAGAGTTTGATACGCGAAGAGGTGCTGGATTTACCTATCGTCCCCTTCTAGGGAATCGTCCTCCTGCTCTTGATTACCGAAATTAAACGGGAATTTTCGCATCTGGTGGTCCTCGTAATAGGCTTTTAGCTCTTCTTCGGGAATCACCTTTAGAAACGAAGGGTGTTGTTCGATGGCGTATTCGAGTTTTTCAATGATTGACTCGACCGATTCGTTTTCATAATCAATCTCGAGAGGTTCTTTAATCACCATCGATTGTAAAATACCTTTCTTCTTTATATAGATGCCTTTGCGGTCAAAAGAACGCCGGAATCCGTCAATTACAATAGGTACTACAATGGGCTTATAGGTTTTTATGATATGTGCCGTTCCTTTTCGGATAGGCTTCCAAGGACGCGTTGTTCCTTGCGGAAACGTAATCACCCAACCATCGTTAAGTGCCTTACCAATATTCGAAATATCACTAAACTTTACTTGACGATTCACCTCTTCTCCCCCAGCGCGCCAGGTTCTTTCAATGCTAATAGAGCCCGCATAGGCTAAAATTTTAGCCAGAAGACTTCCACTCATCGTTTCTTTAGCCGCTATATAATAGACATTTAGCTTCGGACACAATAGATAAAGTGCATTCTTAATTGAATTCTCACGTCCTTGCAGACTCGCATTAAATACGTGAAACATAGCTACTACATCAGCGAAATAGGTTTGGTGGTTACTTACAAAAAGTACCTTTTCGCCTGGAAGGTTACGCAAGATCTCAGAACCCTCAATAGACAGCGTATTGAATCGCTTATAACGGGCATGGGTTAAAAACCCAGCGAATAAAATTAATAGCCGCTTGAGCAGTAAAATATGTCCGAAAGGATTACGCTTAAGTAGTGCCATACAGGGGGCTAAAGTACAAAAGCTTTTAGATGTTTATCTTTGAAAAAACGATTTACATGCGAGTCTTTGGATTACTTATCAGTTTAGCCTTGTTGAGCTCCTGCGGCGACAGTAAGAGATCCGCTACATCTTCGACTTCTGCAACCTCAGCTAATCAAACCATAGGCGCGGATTCTGGAGCAATAAAACCAGTAACCCAATCTAAAAAAGAACGATTCACCCTCACAGAAGAGAACGCGATTCCCTTTTTCTTTGAATATGAGAAAGCGCTCGTTGAGAATCATTTAAAATTTGAGACGAGCCTTGGTAATTTTATCGTCCGTCTATTTGAAAACGTACCTTATCACAGAGCCAACGCCATTTATTTGGCAAAAAACCACTATTTCGATGGAACCCTATTTCACCGAGTAGTCAAAGGCTTCATCATTCAAGGAGGAAATGCAGATAATCCAGAAGTTGCGGCCAAACGAAAAGCTATCGGACGCTACCTCTTACCTCCTGACACCAATAAAGGCCATAAACACCATAGAGGGGTGATATCGATGCCCAGCAGCGATATAGATAATCCGCACAAACTCGCCTCACCTTTCGAATTTTTCATTGTAGTCACAGAGCCCGGCTCCTATCACTTAGACGGAAGCTATACCGCATTTGGCGAGGTAACAGAAGGTATGGAGGTGGTAGACAAGATAAACAGCGTAGCCGTTGACTCAGGGGACTGGCCTATGCAAAACGTGTATATTCAAAAAGTTACTGCCTTTAGCGACTAAAGGCTAGTGTATCTTCTTCCAAGTTTGTTCGAAAGAAAGCACAGACGTTACAATGATCTCAATACATGCGTCTAACTGCTCTTTGGTAATGACCAGCGGAGGTGCAAAGCGAATAATATTACCATGTGTAGGCTTAGCTAGCAGTCCGTTTTCCTTCAGCAATAAGCACAAATTCCATGCTGTTTCACTTTCTTCAGAATCATTAACCACGATAGCGTTTAACAGACCTTTGCCTCGTATAATTGAAACCAATGCGCTGCCAGAGAGTTGGTTTTTCAGTTCAGCTCTAAAATACGCACCTAATTGATCTGCATTTTCTGCTAATGCTTCGTTTTTGATCACCTCTAATGCTGCAATACCTACTGCTGCGGCCATTGGATTTCCTCCGAATGTACTTCCGTGCGAACCAGGAGTAATTACCTGCATAATCTGGTCATTAGCTAGTACGGCAGAAACCGGATAAACTCCTCCAGAGATCGCTTTACCCAAAATGAGCATGTCGGGCTTGACCTCGGGAATTCCACTGCAGTGTTTGTCTGGACAATTACATGAGCCGCAGCTCGCAAGTAACCTACCAGTTCGAGCGATTCCGGTCTGTACCTCGTCAGCAATAAGTAATACATTATGGGCTTTACAAAGCGCTGCAACTGAGGTAAGATAATCGGAATCTGGGACCATTACACCCGCTTCTCCCTGTATGGGCTCAACCAAAAATGCAGCGATGTTTGGATACTGCTCTAAAACATCCTTAAGAGCCGAGGGGTCGTTATAGGGTATAGTAATAAATCCTGAAGTATAGGGTCCAAATCCTGTTTTTGCGGTTTTATCCGAAGAAAATGAGATAATCGTTGTCGTTCGGCCATGGAAATTTTGATCGCAAACTACAATCTGCGCGTGATCAGTCGGAATACCTTTCACCTGATATCCCCAACGCCGAGCAATTTTTAGTGCCGTTTCAACAGCCTCTGCTCCTGTATTCATCGGAAGGACTTTATCGTAGTGAAACGTTTCGCATAAATAACGCTCCATCCGGCCCAGTTGATCGTTATAAAACGCTCTTGAGGTAAGGGTAAGTTTGGTAGCTTGTTCGGTTAAAGCCTTTACAATTTTTGGATGACAATGTCCCTGATTTACAGCTGAATATGCAGACAAAAAATCATAATAATGACGACCTTCAATATCCCAAACATCGACACCTTTTCCCTCCTTTAACACCACAGGAAGTGGGTGGTAATTGTGTGCGCCGTATCGATTTTCTAGGTCAATGGCCTCATCTGAATGCTTAATTGTAGATAACATTTGTTGATTTTTAAAGCTGTTGTTCAAAGTTCGACAATACAATCGGTTTAACCAATTACCTTTGTGGCATGAGTAAACAACCGTACAAGATTTTAAAAAATCTTCGTGTTTTTGGCATAGGAGCTAAAGGGAACGCACTGGCCAAAGCCGAAGACGGCAAAATGGTTTTTGTTCCTTACGTAGCTCCAGGCGACCTAATCGATGCGCGCGTGATAAAAAAACGCAAGAACTATGTACACGCACAGGCAATACATCTTCATGAACCTTCTAAAGATCGAGTACTCCCGAAATGTGTGCACTTTACACAATGTGGGGGCTGTAAGTGGCAGCACTTAAGCTACACTGAACAGCTGCGACACAAACAAATCGAGGTACTTGAAAACCTCAAGCGAATTGGAGGCGTAGTTCCGGAAACTGTTGAAGATATTCTTGGATCAGAACAGGTATACCAGTATCGCAATAAAATGGAGTTTTCGTTTTCTGATGTCCGTTGGATCGAAACCAGCGAAATCGAATCAGGCGAAATTTTCGATAGACGCGGACTTGGATTTCACAAACCCGGCATGTGGGATAAAATCATTGATCTCGAACAGTGTCACTTGCAAGCCGATCCTTCGGATGCGATACGAAAGTTTTGCAAAGAGGAAGGTATCCGTCAAGGTCTCTCTTTTTTCAATCCAAGAGCGCATACTGGCGCACTTAGAACTCTGATGATCCGCAATACTAACCAGGGTGATCTAATGGTTCTTATTCAATTTCATACCGCAAGCAAAGCCGAGATTGATAACTACCTTACGGCAATTGCAACAGAATTTGAAGCGATCACCTCACTACTATACGTTATCAATACCAAGGCCAACGACACCTTATACGATCAAGAAATTATCACCTTTAAAGGTAAGCCCTACATAGAAGAACACATGCGTGGGCTACGATTTAGAGTAGACGCTAAATCTTTTTATCAAACCAATAGCGCTCAAGCAGAACGGTTATACGAAGTTGCGGCTGCTTTTGCAGACTTAAAAGGGTCAGAGATCGTTTACGATTTATATACCGGAACGGGCACTATAGCACAATTCATAGCAGCCAATGCGTCAAAGGTAATCGGAATTGAAGCCGTGCCAGAGGCAATTGAAAAAGCAAAAGAAAACGCAGCGCTCAATAACATAGAGAATGTCTTTTTTGAGGTCGGCGACATGAAAACAGCATTCAACGCTGATTTCATTAACCGTCATGGCAAAGCGGATGTTGTAATTACTGATCCGCCAAGAGATGGAATGCATCCAGAGGTAGTTCAACAATTACTTGACCTTTCACCTGAAAAAATTGTTTACGTTAGCTGCAATTCTGCAACTCAGGCTCGAGATTTACAATTGCTAAGTCAAAACTATAAAGTTGTTCGAAGTCGAGCGGTAGATCTTTTCCCTCAAACGCACCACATTGAAAATGTGGTCCTATTGCATAAGGTATACCTATGAAGTACAACCATTTTTTACTGTGTTTGCTAGTGCTTGCAGGTATTTCTTCTTGCGAAAAGGATGACATCTGCGTAGCTAGCGATTCCGCTTACCTAAATATTACATTTTATAGTGTTGAAAGTCCTGAAGTAGCCAAATCAGTAACTAATTTTAGTTTGAAGGAGTTAAACGGGTCAATTATCGGATCATTCGAAAGCACTACCGTAGCCTCGATAGCACTGATGCTTCCGGTAGACGACACTGAATATTCGGTTATTTTTGAACAACAAGTCGAAGAAAATGAGCGCACCAAAACACTCCGCGATACAGTAGTGTTTTCATACACACCAAAAGCCACCTTTACCTCACGCGCATGTGGTTTTATAAGAACCTATGAAGATCTCAGCGCAAGTCGCGAGGGAAGTACGGGTTGGGTAAGTGAAGTTCGAGTTTTACAATCAAGCGTTACTAACACCTCTGATGAGCATGTTGCGATCTATCATTAATTACGGGTGCCTTGCAGTATGCCTTATTAGTACTAGTGTTCAAGCACAACAGGGTCCTGGCATTCGGGCTGGATTAGACCTGTCAAAACTAGTACGATCTGAGTTACAAGAAGGTTATAGAGGTGCCGAGTTATTCGGAGACCTTTCGTTTAAAAAAGGAAGTCGTATAGCCCTTGAACTCGGAAATGAGCGTTTTAGAACCAAAGAAGAAATCGGTCAGTCGGTATTGTACCAGTACAGCGTTTCTGGCTCTTACCTTAAGGTTGGTTTAGATTGGGATATTTACGCTCAAAAGAAGGGAGAAAAAAATCAAATTACTG
>CAZUBV010000063.1:0-7780 GCA_964618875.1 uncultured Flavobacteriaceae bacterium | reverse complement strand
CTGAGATTTAGTTGATCGTAGAAGGCTAAAAGGGTATGTTCAAAATCTTCAGTAGAGCTAAATAGGTGATAAATGGCATGATGCCCAATCAGTAGATTTACCTTAGCAATTTCTTCCTCTGAGGGAAGGGCAACTAAGGGAAGCGGAATTAAACATCTTTGATGATTTCCAGAGATAAAGCCACACTGAATAAGTTCATCTTCTAAAGATTCAAAACTGCTCCAGTATGGCTTCTCTGAAAGTGTGGCCAGTAGTTTTCTTACCCATCCTTTTGCAGAGGGGTTCATAGGCTAGTGGGTAATCAGAATTATCATTGTTCGACTACTTTATGGGTTTTAACAGCGGGTTTGAAACCGAATGTAACTCCTCAACGAATTGCTGATACGTTAGTAGGTAGGATTCAATCTCTTTAACACTGTCAGAAACTGCCTTTTCTGCGAACTCCATTAATTGCTTTTCGGTAGCGGTGATGCCGCTTACACGGGTTCTTACATAACGTGAAGCATTACTTATACGAGTAAGCGTTGTCATTTCTGGATTTCGAGTAATTCCTTGGCGCTTGTCGACCGTTCCGAAAATCGAATTTTGAATGTTTTCAATCGATTTGAGCTGCTCTTTCACTTTCGATTCGACAGCATCTTTTCCTTCAATTTCTAATGTTGGAAGTTCTTTGCTTAATTTATCTAGCTCACTCTTTGCTTGAGCCAAATGGTTGGTGGCAATCGCTAGGTTTTTCGTTAGTGATTCAATGTCTTTTTGGGCGGTGTAGCTAGACATAAAATCCTCTAATGTGTGAGATAGACGCGGATCGAGAGCGACGGTAATTGTAGCTGTATCAGTTGTCTCGCCAAGACTAACAGCTAGCTCATAGGTGCCGGGAAGCGCAGGTGCTCCGGAAGGTTCTCTTGTGCTTTTACGAACCGATTTGGATGGTCGATCAACACCTTTTTCATCAAGTCTCCAGTTAACTCTTGTGAAACCTGCCATTTTAGGCCTAGGAAACTTAAGTGTTCGAATCGATTCACCTTCTTTGCTGATAACAAGACTTATACTGTCATTTTTTTTCGTTGCTTCAGCACCTTCTTTGACATACACGGTTATTCGTCCCCCAGATTCTCTATTGCTTCCATTGTAAAGGGCATCCGCACCAAAGCGAGATCCAGTTGGCTGTTGATATGCCACATGATAAGCGGTAGGTGCATCAAAGACAGCAATTTCGTTGTTTAAAATCGATGGGTTATTAGCCACAGCCTCTAGTGGAGCTAGATCATCGAGTACCCATGCGGCTCTTCCGAATGTACCAATGACAAGGTCGTTCTCTCTTGGCTGAATAACTAAGTCTTTAGTAGAAACAGTCGGAAATCCATTCGTGTACTTCATCCATGACGTTGCACCATCGGTTGAGAGGTAAAGACCATCGTCAGTTCCTAAGAAAAGCAGGTTTGGAGATTTCGGATGTTGAATAATAGATAACGCATAGCTTTGGACGTCATTTTCGTCTACGATACGCTCCCAACTCTTTCCGTAGTTGCGTGTGCGATACGCATACGGAGTGTAATTAAATCGGCGATAATCATTGGCTACTAGTAATGCCTCTCCGGGATTGGTTTCAGAGGCCTTAATTTGAGCAATCCAGCTACCTGTAGGCAGTCCTTTGATATTTTTAGAAACGTCGATCCAGTTTGCTCCACCGTCTTTGGTGTAGTGCACGCGCCCGTCATCGGTACCCACCCAGAGCATGTTTTGTTCAACTTTAGAGGGTTCAATGACTAGTATGGTACAGTGATTTTCTGCACCGGTAGCGTCCATGGTAAGACCACCGCTTTCACTTTGTTTTTGCTTTTCTGGATCGTTGGTAGTAAGATCAGGTGAAATAACCTGCCAGGTTAGTCCTTTATCTGTGCTTTTATGCACAAACTGACTTCCAAAATATAAAGTGCTGTTGTCGAAAGGATCGTGACCAATTCCTGAATTCCAATTGAATCGGAGTTCGGTAGTTTCATCCGCAGGGGTAGGGCGTACCCCATAATTATCTCCGGTTAGGTAATCGTAGCGTACAACATTACCTTGTTGGCTCATCGAGTAACCATACCTTGAGTCTTCGCGATCCGGAACCACGTCGAATCCATCACCAAAAGAAATTTCTTGCCAGTAACTGTTTCTGATTCCCTGGGCTTTCCAAATATAGGCAGGCCCACGCCAAGAACCGTTGTCTTGCATACCACCATATACGTTATAGGGGAACTCGTTATCTACTGCGATATGGTAGAATTGAGCAACCGGGATATTCTCTACAAAACGCCACGACTTACCACCATCTCGACTAATATTGAGGCCACCATCATTTCCGTTTATCATAAAACTTGAATCGGTTGGATGTATCCAAAGCGCATGGTGATCGGGATGCACACCATTAGCTACTCCGTAGGCAGGCATGAGTTCTTTGAAGCTTTTTCCGCCGTCTTCGGAAACGTTTACATAGGTAAAAACTGAAAAGAGTCGATTTTCGTTGGTTGGATCTACTCGAATATCTGAATAGTAAAACGGACGATCACCTATTTCAGACTTGTCATTCACTTTCTCAAAATGTTCACCTCCATCATCTGAGCGATACAGTGCGTTCTTTTTAGCCTCTACAAGGGCATAAACCCGGTTTGGGTTAGAAGGTGATATCGCAAGACCTATGCGGCCTAGTTCAGAATCTGGAAGACCATTATCAACGCCTAGTTTTTTCCAATTCTCACCTCCGTCATAGCTTAAATACAAGCCACTGCCTGGTCCACCTGATTTGAAAAACCAAGGATCCCTTTTGTGTTCCCACATTGCTGCGATTAACTTATTTGGATTCTTTGGGTCCATTACAAGGTCTGCAGTTCCTGATAATAGATTGGTTTTTAATACATGCGACCATGTCTTACCCCCGTCGGTGGTTTTGAACACACCTCGCTCTTTGTGCGCTCCCCATGGTGAGCCAATTGCCCCAACATACACAGTGTTTGCATCAGTAGGATCAATAAGTATTCGGTGAATATGTCGGGTGTTCTCTAGGCCCATCGACTTCCATGACTTGCCGCCATCGATTGATTTATATACCCCGTATCCACCGTTCAAACTATTACGAGGATTACCTTCTCCGGTACCTACCCAAATTACGTCTGGATTCGACTGGGTGATAGCAACAGCTCCAATAGAAGCTGTTTTTTCATTATCGAAGATCGGATCCCACTTAATACCTCCTGAAGTAGACTTCCACAAACCGCCTGAGGCAGTTCCAGCATAGATAATATCAGGGTTTTCATAGACCGCATCTATGGCTGTTACACGTCCGCTCATACCTCCAGGTCCGATGTTGCGAGGTTTTAGATCTTTCGCCAGTTCCATAGAAAAATCTTGAGCTATAACAACTGACCCAAGAAGAGCAAAAACAAGAGTGAAAAGTGATTTCATAATAAAAGATTGGTGTTCTAAGTTATTGAAATTTGTAGCTAAGCGTTGCGTTTACTAAAAAGTTTTGGTCGACTTCTATCGATTTATTTCTTTCAATGCTAATGGTTTTCCACTCGGTGGTTGGGCGAATCCACATAGGCTCTTTTCCGATAAAGAGTCTTATGGGCATTTCAAACCGATCTACTACATCCTCAAATTTGAACCATAATTGCTTACCCTCTTGCTGCAGTTCGAGTTTTGGGAGTTCTGACTGTCGCAGATACTGCTCGAAAAATAGTGTTAAATCAAGGTTGAGTTCTTTGGCAATGAATCGCTCTACGGCTTCACTACTCACAACAGAATGATAAAATTCTTTCTGGATCGCTCTAAGTAAGCTACGCCATTTAGTATCATCATCTACCAACATTCTAAGGGTGTGCAGCACGTTTGCGCCCTTATAATAGATATCTCCAGGCGGATCATAACGCACCTCTTTTGGGCCCACCATAGGCCGCTTGTTTTCGATTCGTTTTCGTGTTCCAATGAGGTATTCGAAGGCTTCCTTTTTCGAATAATGATACTCTAAATAAAGCGATTCACTGTAGGCAGTAAAACCTTCCTGAAGCCATAAGTAGGCATTGTCGTTAGCTGTAAGACTGTTCGCAAACCATTCATGTCCGGCCTCGTGTATGATTATAAAATCGAAAAGTAATCCATGACCGGTGCCGGAAAGATCTGTTCCGCGATAGCCATTGCGATACTCATTACCATAGGTTACAGCGCTCTGATGTTCCATTCCCAAATACGGCACTTCGATGAGTTTAAATCCATCTTCATAAAAAGGATAGGGTCCGAACCAATATTCAAAAGCTTCTAGTAGGAGCGGAACTTGCTTAAACTGCTCTTGGGCTTTACCTAAATTTTCGGGTAGTACATAATAATCGAGGTCAAGTGTTCCGCTTAGTCCTTTATAGCTCGAATTGAAATAGGCGTATGCTGCTATGTTAAAGCTAATAGCATAATTATTAATAGGGTTTTTGACCTCCCACACAAAGGTGTTTGAATGCTCAGATTGATTATAAAGAGTGAGTCTACCGTTACTCACTGCGGTGAGTCCTTTGGGTACATTTAGGGTTACGGTGGCTCCATTTTCTGGCTCGTCATAGGCGTGATCTTTGTTGGGCCACCAAATGCTTGAACCGATACCTTGATTTGCCGTTGCAATCAGTGGCGCCCCATTTTGATCGCTACTCCAGACCACGCCTCCGTCCCAAGGTGCATTTTGAGCGGTTTTAGGGTTGCCTGAAAAATAAACGATTAGCTCACCGACTGATCCTTTAGTCAATTTTGGAGTCTCGATAAGATAGGAGATTTCTTTTTTTTCAAAACGGAGGGCTGCTCCGTTGATATCGGTGATAGAATCGATACGCATGGGCTGCTGTAAATCGAGTTGCAGCAGGTTTTGAGTATCAATAGCGGTGAATGTTATTCGATTACTTCCAGATATAAAATGATTCTCTGGGTTAATGAAGAGTTCAAGGTTGTACTGTTTTAAGTCCCACCAGGAACGGTACACAGAAACTTGTTCAAATAATTGATTCGAGCGTTGATCTGCTTGAGCAGTTAGCATGCTACTGAAAAGAGCACTTACTAAGAGTAAAATGCCTATAGATCGCATTACCGCATAATTGCATTAGGAAAAACAACAAGGCTTTCGTGCCCTTCTTTACTTACTGCTGCTACTCCGAAGAAAAAATTGTCAATAACTACGCCATCCAGTTCTAACTCGGTCGCTCCTCGGACGATTCGACTGTGTTGCCACTGTGGCGCTGTAGTGTCTCTCCAATATATTTTATAATGGTCAGCGCCGGAAACCTCCGACCAAGATAGCCGTGCATTAGCCTCTACAATGCCTCCGATACTTACTTTTTCTGGTTCAGCAGTAGCCCATCCAATCGAAGCCAGTGTTATAGCGTTCACTGCGGTGAGTTTTGCGGCGTAATTAAAATCTACATGCTCAAAGGTGTCTCCGTAGGTAATTCCATCTTCGGTACGTAGATCTTGATGTTGTTGGGTGTAATTTTCATGAGCTTCCATGATACGTATTCCGGCAAATCCTGCGTCGTTAAAGGGACGATGATGACCTCCTCGGCCGAAGCGGTCGAGTCGATAAATCATCATAGGGTTGAGATCGGTGAGGTATGTTGATGTCAGCCGATGGACATAACGGGCTAATTGTCTCGAATGACCATCTACTTCACCACCGTAAAAGCGTCTAGCGTTTCTGCTTCGCTCATTTTCAGTGACCGGAACAGGTTCGGAAAATATTCTAAAATCTTTATTACTGATATATCCATCAACCCCTTTGATATTTCCAATCATATCGTTGTTGAGCACGCCAATGATATCCCAATTGTGCTCCTTAGCAAAATTTGCAAGGCCTTTTCCACCGAACAAACCTTGTTCTTCGCCAGATAGCCCAACAAAAACAATACTTTGCTCAAAATCGTATTTAGACAATACTCGGGCAGCCTCTATAGTCCCTGCCATTCCGCTTGCATTGTCATTCGCCCCAGGGCTATCTGAGGTGTAATCGGTAGGGTCACTAACTCTAGAGTCGATATCACCACTCATAATGATATAGCGATTGGGCTGTGTGCGACCTCTTTTTATAGCGACAACATTTACCACCTCCACATCATGAACAATACGCTCATTTGTTCCTTTTCGAACGAGATCTTTCTGGTAGAACACTTCTAAACAGTTATTGCAATCAGCTGAAATACGATCAAATTCGGCTTTAATCCAACGTCGTGCTGCTCCGATTCCACGAGTGTTAGAAACCGTATCACTTAAGGTATGGCGGGTTCCGAAATCGGCTAATGTCTTCACATCTTTCTCTATTCGAGAAGGAGAGATGGCTTCAATGATTTCATACAAGCGATGGTCTGTTTGAGCCGTAATGCTCGTGGTTATTGAAACGAGAACTAACCCAAAAAAGTACTTTTTCATTCTTAAACGAGGTGTTTTTGCTGCGCTACTACTGTTCTTATTTCTGTGATTAGACCTTTTAAATCATCTAGTGTAGTTAGCGGGTTCATTATACTAATTCTTAAATAATGCTCACCCCCTAAGGTAGTTTGAACAAGGTAATAATCACTGTTTTTTAACAAATAGTCTCTAAGCGCTTGACTTTGCTTGTTTTGCGAGTGATCGAATAAGTACCTAAAACAGACAATGTTTGACTGTACTTCTGCTGCCAATTCGAAGTCGTTTTGAGCACTTAGATAGCTTGCAAAAGAACGGGCTAAATCAAACTGTCGATCGATGTAATGCTCAAATAAACGATCGCCGTAAACACTAAGGAGTACATACCACGGAAGCGCCATCATTGTTTTGGTACATTCGAATGTTTTCTTGGCACCGTTATACCAATCTTCTTCATGGGTATCGTGCAGTAAATAAGCCGCGCGCTGGTTGAAATTTTCGTAAGCATGACGCTTATTTTTAAATAGCACTGCAGTGGTTAACGCAGGCATAAGCATCATTTTATGGCCATCGAGTATGATACTATCAGCGAGTTCCGACCCCTTTAAAAGGTCCTTGTATTTTGAAGAAAAAATGGCTGGACCCCCATGAGCCGCATCAATATGAAACCATAGGTTATGCGACTTTGCAAATGCTCCTAACGTAACAAGATCATCGAAATTTCCGGTAGAAGTTGACGGAGCGCTCCCCACAATAGCAATGACTTCACGACCGCGATTCTTAGCGGTTTGATAAGCTGTAGTAATCGCCTCATTTTTAATGGTATAATCTGTATTTACTTCGATCGTAATAATACCTTCTGATCCTAGCCCCATAATTCTAGCTGCTCTGTCCACACAGTAATGTGCTTGCTCAGACACTAAAATGGCAAGCGGTCGGGTCATGCCAGTATCCCAAACGGGTTCAGAGGCGGTAAATTTTCGGGCTGCGAGCAAGGCAGTAAGGTTAGCTAGTGTACCCCCTGAGGTTAGAAAACCTCGAGAGTCGGATCCCATTTCGAAGGCCTTGCATAGATGGTCGGTAACAATCCGTTCCATAGCGGTAGGGGCCATGCCCATTTCATAAACGGCACTACCATTATTTGAAACACCGGCTAATAGGGTTGTAAGGCTCGCTAGCGGAAGTGGAGCACTTACCTGGTGACCAACGTATTTAGGGTGTTGTAGGTGATTGGTTTGGTTAATTAGATCCTTGCTGAACTGAAGTAGTTTTTCTGAATCACTAAGGTGGGCAACCGACGCTTTCCACTCGGTCCAAAATTGTAATACCTCTTCAGGATTTCGATACTGTAATGCGCTACCGGCTC
>CAZUBV010000062.1:0-7815 GCA_964618875.1 uncultured Flavobacteriaceae bacterium | reverse complement strand
GGCCTTCGACTGGACTCCATTTACAATCATATAACAGCTGTTCTTTAGTAACCCTAGTCGGCGTTTTCTTAACGGTAACCAGATCGGCATAATAGCCTTCTCTTATGTACCCTCTTCTATCAATTTCATAGCGATCGGCAACCTGATGACAGAACTTTTTGACAAGCAGTTCTAGACTAAGCTCGCCTTCTTCTACCTTATCTAAGTAGCCCAGTAAGGCATGTTGAACTAACGGTCCACCAGAAGGGGCTTTTAAATAGAGATTGTTCTTTTCTTCTAGGGTGTGAGGCGCATGATCGGTAGATAGTATGTCTAAGCTATTCGAACGAACACCTTCCCATAACGCGGCTCTATCGGCTGCGGTTTTAACTGCAGGATTCCACTTAATGAGGGTCCCTTTTTCTTTGTAATCGGCATCACTGAACCAAAGGTGGTGCAAGCACACCTCTGCAGTAATTTGTTTTTGTTCGAAGGGTAAATGGACATCAAAAAGCTCGAGTTCTTGAGCGGTTGAGACATGAAAGACATGCAGTTTAGCACCCGTTTCTCTTGCTAGGGCAATGGCTCGAGAAGAAGACAGATAACACGCCTGGTGCGATCGAATAATCGGATGCATCTCGATGGGAATGTGCTCACCATACCTTTCAATCGCCGCCGCTGTATTTGCTTTAATTATCGATTCATCTTCACAGTGAGCGGCGATGACCATTTCGGTATTTGAAAAAATACCACGAATGACCTCTTCACTATCAACAAGCATATTACCCGTAGATGAACCTAAAAATAGCTTTACCCCTGCGCAAGCATTTATATCTAGGCGCTTTATCAGTTCTAAATTGTCGTTCGTTCCACCAAAAAAGAACGAATAGTTAACATAAGAATCTTTAGCCGCGCGAGCGAATTTATCCTCCAGCGCCTCAAAAGTAACCGTCTGCGGATTGGTGTTAGGTTGTTCCATGAAGGTGGTAATCCCACCGGCCAATGCCGCTCTACTTTCAGATGCAATACTGCCTTTGTGCGTAAGGCCGGGCTCTCTAAAATGAACCTGGTTATCGATCGCCCCCGGCATAAGCAGTTGCCCTTGCAAATCAACTACCTCAGCAGTTGAATCTGAAATCGACCGATCTATTTTCTCAATAAAAGCACCATTTATAAGCAGGTCCGAATCAAAAATCTGGGATTCGTTGATTAATCGGGCATTTTTAAGAAGATACTTTGGCATGATAAAAGCGCTTTTTAGCAAAGATACTGTCTAGGCGCATTTTCAGAACTCCAAGTACAGCTTCTTTGACAATTGTGCCACTCATTTTTGATACACCACGAATTCGATCGGTAAATACGATGCTAACCTCCTTTATTCGAGCTCCTTGTTTGTACGCTCTGAACTTCATCTCTATTTGAAAAGCGTAGCCTACAAATCGGACCGCATCTAGGTTGATTTTACGTAACAGCGATGAGCGATAACACATAAAACCTGCTGTAGGGTCGTAGATGGGCATTCCGGTAAGTATTCGAACATAAAAGGAGGCTCCGTAAGAGAGTAGTACGCGTCGTAGTGGCCAATTCACCACATTTACTCCTTTGCAATAGCGACTTCCGATAGCTACATCAGCTCCATTTAGGCAGGCTTCATGCAGACGAATAAGATCACTTGGGGTGTGAGAAAAATCAGCGTCCATTTCAAAAATGAACTCATATCCGCGCGCCAATGCCCATTTGAATCCGTGAATGTAAGCAGTACCTAAGCCCGACTTTTCGGTTCGAACCTCAAGATGCAGGGTTTCTGGATACCTTTCTTGAAGCGTTTTTACCTGATCAGCAGTGCCATCTGGCGAATTGTCATCAACGATAAGTACATGGTATCCTTTCTCAAGACGCTGAACGGCTTCGATAATGAGCGTTACATTTTCGATCTCGTTGTAGGTAGGTATAATGACAAGGCATGAGCTCATAAGGGGCTAAAATAGCATATTTGTCTCGATTTTAGTGGCATGCTCAGCGTTCAAAAAATGTACCTTTGAACTCTGTGAAGCAGAAATTATTCTCTTTTTGGCCGCTTTTAGGGCTTGTTACTCTGGTTAATCTTATCCAAGCAGCACTAACCGGCCTGTTAAAAGATGAGGCTTACTATGCCTACTTTGCCAAAAATTTAGACTGGGGATACTTCGATCACCCTCCAATGGTTGCCCTACTCGCTCTAGCTGCGAAGCTTTCTTGGCTAGGCACTCTAGGCCCTAGATTTCTGAGTGTGTTGCTCGCTAGTGTTAGTTACTATCTTTTGTATCATACACTCGATCCAAAAGTTAGAAATACATTCCCCGCTCTGCTGTTCTTTGCTGTTTTGCTTAGCCTTCCCCTGGTTCATTTTTATGGCTTTCTCACCCTTCCAGACTCCGGAACCCTATTTTTCTCAGCGCTGTTTTTCTATAGTTACAAGAAGCATTTAAACGGAAATAGTTTGGCCTTTATCACTTTAGGAGTTGCCTTATCCGGACTTATGTATAGCAAATACACGGGCATCTTAATTATTCTGGCAACGCTGTTTTCAAACCTCAAGCTGATCAGAGATTACAAAGCTTGGATGGCAGTTTTACTGGGCCTTTTACTCTTTACCCCTCATCTATGGTGGTTGTGGGAGCACAATTGGGTAACGGTGAGATTTCATTTTTCCGAGCGTCCGAATCACGCCTATGAGTTTCTACCTTTTACAGGCGGATATATCATCAATGCAATTGGGTTATTCGGTCTACTTTTTTTCGACACCTATAAAGCCCTGTTTAATCGAAAGTCAACTGCCCTGAATCCTTTTGAGCGTGCACTAAAATGGAGTGTTTGGGGTATTCTTCTATTTTTCTTCTTCTCTTCTTTTAGCAAAAAATCGCAGCTGCAGTGGCTACTTCCTGCCGTGTATCCAGCTTTTTTGTTGTTGTTTCTGCAATTACATACAAGTGGTGAACGCGTAAGAAAGCGTCTAAAAAACCTTTCGATCATAAGCCTCGTTTTACTACTCACGCTAAGAGTGTTTTTGAGTAGCGAACAGCTTTCTCCTGTCCATTTAGAGCCACACGGCGTAGCTCGTTGGGCCAAGAATTTAGAAAAACAAGAACCCAACATACCGGTTATTTTCATCGACTCTTATCAAAGAGCTGCGCTCTTTGAGTTTTATACCGGAGCTACTGCCTTATCCTATAACACTTTAGGTTATAGGCCGAATCAATACGATTACGACTCTCGTTGGGATGATCTTAATCAAACACAGGTTATTGCTATAAGCAGTAAACCGTTAGAGAATGGCCTTCGAATTGAGAGTCCAAAAAAGGGTGACTACTTCTGGAAAACGAAGATTTACCTCGAACAAGAATCCATGCAAGACTATCAGCTCGAACCTTCAGGTAAATTAACAGGGGTAACTAACCAAGACGGTTCATATTTTATCGCCTACCTAGACCAGTACAAGCGCACCCAAGAAATTGAACCTTTAGCAATAGCCGACACAACTACGCTCTCGAAAAGGCAGTTAGTAAAGCTTAGTCACTATCCGTATTTTAGGATCGGAAAAGCTTCAACCGGCCTACCCCCTAAAATCATGCATCAATTTGCTATACCGGTATCGCAATGACTTTGAGCGGAAAAGATATTGAGCTGATCGCTTCACTCGCAGTATTGCTGATTATCGTACTACTGAAAAGAAGTTATCCTGAACCCTTTAGGCTCTTTAGCTTATTGCCCTTTAATGGAACCTTTTTACGACTTTACAACCCAAAACTAAGGTCATGGCGCAGCACGATTCTGGTGCTCTTGGCAGTTTCTATAGTTGGTGCCGCACTTAGCTTGCCAAAGCTCGAAGTTTACGATCGTCTTATTCGAATTAAACTGAGCTATCCGATCGTTTTTTTATCCCTTTATATTGTAGTTAAACGGGCCGTACGTTTTAACTCTGGAAGATATCTTTTCAGACAAAAAAAAGCCGGTCGGTTGATAAGCAACGTTTTATTGGTCTATTTGGCCTACCAAGGATTCGTTACTTTTTGGTTTTGGTGGCTAATTGAGGCAGCAATCGTTCCGCTTGTACTGCTAGAAAACGCCTACCTTATTTCGCTACTTATTTTGCAAATTTTAGGTTATGTAGTGGTTATCAAAAAGCTACAGCAAATGAACATTCGAGTTGGTCTGCCTTTTATTTTGTATCTTTGCGCTCTTGAAATCGCCCCTGTAATCTACATCTTAAGGTCGGGGTTCTAAATGAATGGAGTATGAAAGTGAAAACTATTTTGGTTTCACAGCCTGAGCCGAAATTAGAGAATTCGCCCTACGCGAAGCTGATCGAAAAAGAGAAGCTAACGGTAGACTTCAGGTCATTCATTCACGTTGAAGGCGTTGATTCAAAAGAGGTTCGAGCTCAAAAAATAGACTTAAGCAAGTTCACTGCTATCATTCTTACTAGTCGTAATGCAGTAGATCATTACTTCCGACTTGCCGAAGAGATGCGATTCAAGGTGCCCGACACCATGAAGTACTTCTGTCAATCAGAGGCTGTAGCGTTCTACTTACAGAAATACGTGGTTTATCGCAAGCGTAAGATTTATGTAGGACAAAGACTATTGTCAGATCTCACGCCAAACTTTAAGAAATACAAAAACGAAACCTATCTACTTCCATCATCCGACTCGCTTAAACCAGACGTTCCTAAAATCTTAAACGATTTAGGACTCAATTGGACAAGAGGTATTTTCTATAAAACCGTAATGAGCGATCTATCGGATCTAGCCGATGTATATTACGATGTTTTAGTGTTTTTTAGTCCGACTGGTATTGAAAGTTTGTTTCACAACTTCCCAGAATTTGCCCAAAATAATACGCGAATTGCTGCGTTCGGATCTTCAACCATCCAAGCTGCAGAGGCTAGAGGACTTCGCGTCGATATCAAAGCGCCAACACCAGAGACTCCTTCGATGACTATGGCGCTACAAAAGTATGTCAGCGAGGTAAACAAGTAAACGCCTTATACGCAATATACCCCCAGGCTAGAATAAGTAAGCTTCCTCCTAAGGGCGTAATCGGACCCAAAAAACCCAACGAAAGTCCTAATTGATCTTGAAGATTCAGGAGATAAATACTCCCAGAGAATAGCAGTACACCCATTGTAGTGAGCCAAAACACTACCAATTTAACCTTCTTATCGAATACATCGGTGAGCAGCACAATAAGCAGCAGTAAGGCGTGTATCATTTGGTAACGAATACCCACTTCAAAACTGACCAATCGCTCAGGGGTTAATACAGCCTTAAGGGCGTGAGATGCGAAGGCACCGAGCACCACTGCCGTCATACCAAGAAGCAATGCTATTGAAACTTTAATCCTCATTTAGGTTACATTTTGTAAGTATATGTATCTTTCGATTCGATTGATTAACTATGAAACCTAGCGAATCTGTATATCCACTTGATGGTATTGACAAAACTATACTATCTCATCTAATGAACGATGCCCGAACACCTATTCTTGAGATTTCAAGAAAGGTAGGTATCTCTGGCGCTGCCATTCATCAACGTCTTCGAAAACTAGAACAAGCAGGCATTCTTTCCGGATCTAAAGTGCTGATCGATACCAAAAAACTGGGGTATACCACCATGGCTTATATCGGTATTTATCTCGATAAGGCAATGAATAACCCCTCTGCTGTTCGGGCCCTTAAAGAAATTCCAGAAGTTTTAGAATGTCACTACACTACCGGAAATTGGTCGATACTTATTAAGGTGCTCTGCAAGAATAACGAGCATCTCATGCAGATTCTGAACAACCATATTCAGCGAATTGAGGGGATTTCAAGAACAGAGACCTTTATTTCACTTGATCAGCAAATAGACCGACAAATCAGTTTTTAAATTAGTCTCTTGAGCGCATTACTTGCATAGCCCAATATAACAAAGAGGCTAGTGCACCAAGAGCAGCTACTAAATAGGTTCTAGCCGCCCATTTAAGCGCATCTTTAGCACCCGCATGTTCTTCAGAGGTGAGCATTCGCTCTTTTTCAAGCCAAGCTAATGCTCTGTGACTCGCGTCATATTCGACCGGAAGCGTGATAAAGCTAAACACCGTCGCCATAGCCATAAGACCTAATCCAAGTAAGGCGATTAAAAAGCCGAAAGAACTTCCGGCCCCGAAAGAAAGTGCAATTCCGATGATTACAATCCAGGTAGAGAGCCCCGAAGATACCTGTACGATCGGAACAAGTTGAGAGCGCATCGTAAGCCATTTATACGCTACAGCATGTTGAACTGCATGACCAACCTCATGAGCGGCTACCGCGGCAGCAGAGGCATTTCGACCTGAAAACACTGCCTCACTAAGATTAACCGTCTTATCGAGTGGATTATAGTGGTCGGTAAGTCTTCCAGGAGTTGAAATTACGCGTACATCAGTAATTCCATGATCGGATAGCATTTTATGTGCGATTTCACTACCCGACCATCCGCCTGAAAGGTGTGTCTTTTCGTAGGTTCTAAATTTATATTTGAGTCGCTGACTCACTGCAGCACTCGCAAGCGTTATAACAATAAGCAGAATGTAATACTCAGTCATAGCAATTAAATTTTCTACTATAAAGTTATTGCCTTAACGGCTTTTAAACCACAATATTTACAATTTTTCCTGGAACCACTATGATCTTTTTAGCTGAGCCTCCTTGCAGTTGTTCGAGTGTTTTAGGGTGCTCTATTACCCCTGCCTCAATCGCCTCACGTGAGGCGTCGGCAGCAAAAGTGAGCTTAAATCGAACCTTTCCGTTAAACGAAATAGGATATTCTTTCTCGGCCTCAACCAAATACTGGGCTTCAAATTCTGGAAATGGAGCCGTGGCAATAGATGTTTTATTTCCTAAACGCTCCCAAAGTTCTTCGGCTATATGAGGGGCATATGGAGAAACTAAAATAGCTAGTGGTTCGAGAATCGATCGAGAATAACACTTCTCGGCGGTCAGTGTGTTCACGCAAATCATAAACGAAGAAACCGATGTGTTGAACGAGAACGAATCCAGATCATCAGCCACTTTTTTGATCGTCTTGTGTAAAATCTTCAGGGCCGGTGCCGAAGGGGCTTCATCATTCACATTTTCGTAGAGTTTCCACAATTTTTTAAGGAATCCTGACACTCCGGTAATACCAGCGGTATTCCATGGCTTCGACTGCTCTAAAGGGCCTAAGAACATCTCGTACAAACGCAGAGCATCCGCTCCATACTGCTGGCAGATTTGATCAGGGTTAACCACATTATACCAACGCTTAGACATCTTTTCAACCTCGCGTCCAACGATATAACGATCGCCTTCTAGCACAAACTCAGCATCTGCATATTGAGGTTGCCAATTTCTAAGCGCATCAATATCAATCTCATCGCTCGCGTTTATAAGGTTTACATCGACCCGTAATTTTTCAAAAGAAGCGATGTAGTTTTCAACTTCCGGATTGCTAAAGTCAATAAGCCCGTGCGAATAGTATTTTTGAGTGCCAGACTTTCGGTAAACAATAGCCGAAAGACCGGTAATCATACCTTGATTAATCAGTTTTTTGGCAAACTCAGGTTGGCCTACCTTACCAAGATCGAACATAAAATGTTGCCAAAAACGCGCATATAACAGGTGCGTTACCGCATGTTCGCTTCCGCCTATATACAAATCAACCCCTCGCCAGTAACCCATTTTATCCGCAGCGACTAACTCGTTGCTATTAGCAGGATCCATGAACCGATTGAAATACTGCGATGAACCTGCCCATCCAGGCATGGTGTTGAGCTCTAACGGAAACACTTTTTTATGGT